>NZ_NHPG01000082.1:0-68406 GCF_002252965.1 Halorubrum sp. Ea1 | reverse complement strand
GAGGACGTCGCCGTCGGCGTACGTCTCGGTCAGCCGCTCCAGTTCGGGGTACCAGTCGCGTCTCAGCCTGCCGTACGTCCCGTCGAGGAGGTCGTCGATTCGGCCGCTCGCGTCGCCGTCGGCCGCCGCGGGGAACGCGTCGACGACCCGCCGCAGTTCGGCGGGGTCCGGTCCTGCCATGCTTTCACGTGGCGGGCGACGGTCTTGAATCCGCAGGTCGCCGCGCCGTCGCCGACCCGATACCCTCCGGTTATCGCAGCCCGATCCGCGCTTTCAGCCGTCGCACGCCCCGACTCGCCTTCCGGCCGAGCGCGGTCGCGGCGAACGCGCCGCGGACGAACCAGTCGGTCGGGATCCGGTCTGGGAAGCCGAGCGGGCCGACGCGGGACACCCCCACCGTCCGCGACTCCGTGTACCGCCGGATCCCCTCCGGACCGTGGCGGCGGCCGAGCCCCGAGTCGCCGAACCCGCCCATCGGCGCGTCGGCCGCGCCCCACGTCGCGAGGAAGCCGTCGTTGACGTTGACGGTGCCGCAGTCGATCTCGCGGGCGACCGCCGCGCCGCGCTCGCGGTCCCCGGTCCACACGCTCGCGTTGAGGCCGAACGGCGAGTCGTTGGCGGCGGCGACCGCGGCGGCCGCGTCCGGGACGGGCGTCACGACGACGACCGGTCCGAACGTCTCCTCGCAGGCGACCGTCGCGTCCGGCTCGACGCCCGTCAAGACGGTCGGCTCGTAGCAGTACGGCGCCACGTCCGGCCGGTGGGCCCCGCCCGTTTCGACGGTCGCGCCCGCCTCGCGGGCCTCGTCCACGTGACTCCGGACGCGGTCCAACTGGTCGGCGTCGATCAGCGAGCCGAGGTCCGCGTCGTAGTCGTAGCCCGTGCCGAGCGTGAGCGCCTCCGTCTCGCGGACGAACGCGTCGCGGAACGGCCGGTAGGCCGACTCCTCGACGTAGATCCGCTCGGCCGAGAGGCAGAGCTGCCCGGCGTTCGAGAAGCAGGCGTCGATCGCACCGCGGGCCGCCTCGTCGACGTCGGCGTCGTCGAGCACGACGAGCGGGTTGTTGCCGCCGAGCTCCAGCGAGCAGTCGATCAGGTTCCGGCCCGCGCGCTCGGCGACGGTCCGACCCGTCTCGGTGCTCCCGGTGAACGCCACGTAGTCGACCGCGTCGATCAGCGCGGGCCCGACCGTCGGCCCCTCGCCGGTGACGACTTGGAAGAGGTCGTCGGGAAGCCCGGCGACCTCCAGGAGCTCTGAGAGCGCGAGGGCCCCGTACGGCGTCTTCTCGTCGGGTTTCACCACGACCGCGTTGCCCGCGGCGAGCGCCGGGAGCGCGTCGGCCATCGACAGCGTCAGCGGGTAGTTCCACGGCGAGACGACGCCGACGACGCCGACCGGGTCGTAGGTGACCGTCGCGGTCGCGAACCCGGGCATGACCCCGCGCCGGCGTTCCTCGGCGAGCGCGCCGGGCGCCTCGTCCGCGAGGTAGTCGCAGCCGGTCGGCACGTCGAACAGCTCCTCGACCGCGGTCCGCCGGGACTTCCCGGTCTCCAGCTGGAGGAGGTCGAGGAGCTCCTCGCGGTGCTCCAAGACGAGGTCGCCGAACCGGTCGATGAGGGCCGCGCGCTCGGTCGCGGGGACTGCCTCCCACTCTGCCTGCGCCGACCGGGCGCGCTCGACCGCGGCGGCGACGTCGGCCGCGTCGCAGGCCGGGACCGAGCCGAGTCGCTCGGTCGTCGCCGGCGCGAACACGTCGAGCGCGTCGCTCTCGCCGGACGTGTCGCCGTCCGCGGGCGGTTCGCCGTCGCCGGACGAGTCAGTCGATGCTGGCGAATCCGCGGGCGCCGCGCGACGCGCGCGATCCGCGAGGTCGTCGAGCCGTCGCGTCGAGAGGTGAGGCGCGTCCGCGAGCGCGGCGGGCGCGGCCGTCTGGGACGGCGGGTCCGTCGAGGACATCGGTTGTCAAAAGGAGGGTCGGGAGCGGGAAAGCCGTGCCGGTGGCCCGGCCGCCGACCGGTCCGGTCGGGACCGGGGGCAAGCCACTCGCCGGTCACTTCGGCGCGCCAGTCGCCGGCTCGACCGGGGTCGACGTGCCCTCGTTTTCGGAGAGCATCTCGATGATCTCAAGCAGGAGCGACACGACGAGCGGCCCGACGATGATCCCGACCGCGCCGACGGTGAGGATGCCCCCCACGAAGCCGACGAGGTAGAGCCCGGGCGATATCTTCCCCGTCCAGTCGGCGAGCTGCGTCCGGATCACCGCGTCCGGGACGAAGGAGACGACGCCGAGCCCGAAGACAACCACGAGGATCGCTCGCGTCGTCTCCCCGATCAGGAGGTCGCCAGTGCCCAGCGCGACGACGAGCACGCTGGGCCCGACGACGGGAACGAACTGGAGGACGCCGGCGATGACGGCCAACAGGACCGGCGAGCGGTACCCGAGGAGCGCGAACAGCGCGAGCGCGAGGACGAATGTCGCGGCGGCCGTGGCCGCCTGGAGGATGTAGATGGAGTACAGCGTCGTGCGCGTCCGGCGGTGCAGCCGCATCGGGATGTCGCGGTACTCGGGGGGTACTATCTTGAACACGGCAGTGCCGACCGCGTCCGGCCGGAGGAGGAGCCCGTACACGAGGATGGTGAACACGATGAGTTCGAGCGCGAGCCGCGGCGCCGCGGCGGTGATCGCGAGCGCGAGGTCTCGGAGCGCGATCCGGACGGCCGACACCACCGGCGCCGCCTCGATGGGGAACCGGAGACCCAGCGCCTCTACGACGAGGACGTCGGGGATCTGTCCCAGCAGGTCGATCAGTCGGGACCGCTGCCGGTACAGGACGTACAGCAGCGGGACCACGAGGAGCGCGGCGGCGAGGAAGGCGAGGACGGTGGACGCGGCGCAGGCGACCCGGCGCGACAGCCCTCGACCGACGAGTCGCTTCCGAAGGGGGTAGAGGACGTACGCGAACGTGATCGCGAAGACGACGGTCCGGAGCACCTCCGCCAGCACGAACGCCGCGATCGCGGCCGTCGCGACGAGGAGCGCGCCGAGGACCCGAGAGCGAGAGAGTATCATGGCTTCCCGTCGCGGCGACGGCTGAAAGTCATTCCGACGGTGCGGGGTCGGGGACGCGGCGACGGCGACGATTGCGGCTCGAGCGGCGCCGGCCGGGACGGACACCCCGTCAGGGACCGTAGCAACTAACCTCACGCCACTCCCACGTCGGGTATGCGCATCGACCCGTTCGGCCTCGAACGCTGGTTCGCGGAGTACGAGCACGAGGCCGACATCATGTTGGCCGAGAGCGGGATCCGCTCACTCGACGCGAGCCGCTTCGATCTGGACCCGGGGAAACTCGACTACGTGATCCCGACGAACGGCGATCCGGAGTTCCGCGCGTCGGTCGGCGACCGGTACGGCCGGAGCGCCGACGAGGTGCTGTTCACCTGCGGGACGCAGGAGGCGAACTTCCTCACGTTCCTCTCGCTGCTCGGGGACAAGGCGGGCGTGGGCGACGGGACGCCGAGCAGCGACGGGGCGGGCGACTCCGCCGCCGTCGGATCGGGGTGCCACGCGGTCGTCGTCACCCCCACGTATCAGGCGCTTCACGCCGTTCCGGACGCGTTCGGCGACGTGACCCGCGTCGAGCTGGAGCCGCCGGAGTGGGGGCTCGACCCGGACGCGATCGCCGACGCGGCCCGCGACGACACCGCCGTGATCGTCGTGAACAACCCCAACAACCCCACCGGCCGGTACCACGACGAGGCGGCGATGCGGGCGGTCTACGACGTCGCCGTCGAGCACGACGCGTACCTCCTCTGCGACGAGGTGTACCGACTGCTCGCGGCGGAGCCGCACCCCCCGGTCGCGAGCTTCGGACGCCACGGAATCTCGACGACGAGCCTCACGAAAGCGTACGGGCTCGCGGGGCTCCGGTTCGGCTGGATCGCCGGTCCCGAGGCGGTCGTCGAGCGCGCGTGGCGGTGGAAGGATTACACCACCATCTCGCCGTCGCTGTTCGGCCAGTACGTCGCGAAGCAGGCGCTCGGCCGGCGCGAGACGAAGATTTTAGCGGAGAACCGCGAACTGGCGGAGACGCACCGCGCGATCGTCGCGGAGTGGCTGGACCGCCACGGCCTCGACTGGTACGACCCGGTCGGCGTCAACGGGTTCGTCACCGTTCCCGACGGCTTCGACGACGCCGAGTCGTTCTGCCGGACCGTCGTCGAGACGGAGAGCGTCGTGCTGGCGCCCGGCGGGCTGTTCGGCTTCCCGGACCGCTTCCGGATCGGGTTCGGGCTGCCGACGTCGGAGTTGGAGGAGGGGTTGGAACGGGTGGGCCGCGTGATCGAGACGGCGACCGCCGAAGGCGGGGACGTCGACGCGGCGGGAGGTGCCTGAGATGGGCTTTTTCAGCGACATCAAAGACGACGTGGTCGGCTTCGTCCGCGACCCGACCGACGAGCAGAAGGTGCTGTTCGTCGCCGTCGTCGTCATGGCGATCGCCGACCGCGCGTTCTGGTGGATCGACTTCCCGTTCGTCGTGCGGACGACCGCGGCGGTCGGAGTCGGGTTCATCGGTCTCTTCGTCGCCAGCTACCTTCTCACCGGACAGTTCGTCCCGCCGGACGGGGACGCGGACGACGAGGACGAGCGGGAGGAGTACGTCGACGAGATGGATCCGTAACTCGGCTCGCAGCCGCGGTCGGCACCCCTTCGTTCTGGGGTGCGAACCCGCGGCGAACGCCGGCGTCGGCGCCGTTCCAAACCGTTTATACCCGCCCCGAAAAAAGTAGCGGGCATGCCGCGAGAGCAGAAGCAGGTTCGCGAACTCCAGGAGGGCAGCTACGTGATGATGGACAGTGCGCCCTGCAAGATCAACCACTACAGCACAGCAAAGCCCGGCAAACACGGGAGCGCCAAGGCGCGCGTCGAGGGCAAGGGGGTCTTCGACGACAGGAAGCGCTCGCTCTCTCAGCCGGTCGACGCGAAGGTCTGGGTCCCGATCATCCAGCGGAAGCAGGGACAGGTCGTCTCCGTCTCCGGGAACGACGCGCAGGTCATGGACCTCGACACCTACGAGACGTTCACGATGCGCATCCCCGAGGGCGAGGACTTCTCCTCGGACGACAACATCGAGTACCTCGAGTACGAGGGTCAGCGCAAGGTCGTCGGGTAGTCGAGGCATGTTCCCCGGAGCGACGACCGACCGCGAGGCTGCTTCCTACGTGGTTGTCGGCGCTCCCCTCGACGCCACGACCACGTTTCAGCCCGGTGCCCGGTTCGGACCGGACCGAGTCCGGCGATTCGCAGAGACGTACGACGACTACGACCGCAGGACGGACAGCTACTTCTCCGCGCTCGACGTCCACGACGCCGGCGACGTCCCCACGTGGGACGACGTCGAGGCGTACCTCGATCACCTCGCCGCCGAGCTCCGGAGCGTCGCGCTCGACGACGCCGTCCCCCTCCTCGTCGGCGGCGAACACACCGTCACCTACGCCGGCGTCCAGGCGGTCGATCCAGACGTCCTCGTCGTCTGCGACGCACACCTCGACCTTCGAGACGCGTACGACGGGAACCCCTGGAGCCACGCCTGCGTCACCCGTCGGTGTCTCGACGACCTCGGCGTCGACCGGGCGGTGATCGTCGGTGCTCGCACGGGCTCGGAGGCCGAGTGGGACCGCGCGGCCGACACCGACGTCGAGGTCGTGCCGCCCGAGGAAGCGCGCGCGTGGCTCGACGGGGTCACCGGAGACGACCGCGATGGCGCTTCCGACCCCTTCGCGGGGGAGTCGGTGTACTGTTCCGTCGACGTCGACGGGCTCGACCCCGGCTTCGCGCCGGGGACGGGAACGATGGAGCCGTTCGGGCTCGTCCCCCGCGAGGCCCGCGACCTCGTCCGGGCCGTCGCGGCTCGCGCCGACGGCTTCGACGTCGTCGAAGTGAACGACCGCGACGACGGACAGGCCGCGGCGGTCGGCGGCAAGCTCCTCCGGGAGTTCGTCCGGGCCCACGCGGCGGGCGGCGACTGACCGCTCCGAGCGGCCGCGGGCGCCGACCGCCTACGACAGCTCGGAGAGCCGGCGGCGGGCCGCCGTGACGGCCGCCATCGCGTCGATCCACTCGCGCGGATCCGTACACCAGATCCGATCGCCCTCGACGCTGACGCAGAATACCGAATCGGTGGAGGGCGAGAGGGTGACCCCGTCGACGTCGGGGCGGTCGCCGAGGTAGGAGTCGATCAGTCGTCGCGCCGTCTCCGCCTCCGGCTGGAGGCGGCTGCCGGCCGCGTACTCGATGGCTATCTCTGCCATACCCTCGTCTAGGAACTACATGATTAATAACTACTGTTTTCTGGCAGGGCTTGCGGCTACGTCGGACTCGCGTCCCCGTCGGTTCGAAACGAGTAGTCCAGCGCGGGCGCGCTGTGGGTGAGCGCTCCGAGCGACACGACGTCGACACCGGTCGTCGCGTATTCCCCGATGTCGTCGAGTCCGATCCCGCCGCTCGCCTCAGTGAGGACGCCCTCCGGGACGCGATCGACGGCCCGCCGCGTCGTCGCCGGGCTCATGTTGTCGAGGAGAACGACGTCGGCCCCCGCGTCGGCGGCGCGAGCCGCCGTCTGAGGCGACTCGGCCTCGACTTCCACGTTCGTGGCGAACGAGGACCGTTCGCGGAACCGCTCTACCGCGGTTTCCAAGCCCAGCTCGGCGATGTGATTGTCCTTCACCATGACCATATGCGACAGATCGAGTCGGTGGGTGTCGCCGCCGCCGGCCGCGACCGCTCGCTTCTCGACGCCGCGGAGCCCGGGCGTGGTCTTTCGGGTCGCCGCCACCGTCGGCGGGTCGTCGGTCGCCGCTCTCGCGAGGCGAACCGCCTCGCTGGTTCGCGTGGCGACGCCCGAGGCGTGACCGGCGACGTTGACCGCGACCCGCTCCGCGCGGAGAACTCCTCGAGCCGGCCCGGAGACCGACAAGACGGCCTCGCCTGCCGCCACGCCGGCGCCTGACTCGACGAGCGGCTCGGCGTCGACGCCCGAGGTCTCAAACACGGACGCGGCCGCCTCGATCCCCGCCGCCACGCCGGCTTCCGTGGCGACGAGACGACCGGCCGCCTCCCCCGGCACGTCGTTCGTCACGTCGTGGTGGCCGAGGTCCTCCCGCAGCCACGACTCGATCGTCGCCTCGGTCAACACCCTTCGTCACCCCCTCGCGGACCGCGGACCCCGGTCGACCCCGACCGACCGCCGTCGGATCTCGGGGCCCCATCGGTTTCAACGACGCCGCCGTCGACCAGACGGTGACACCCCGCCGAGGGCGACTCGGCGGCGTCGCGCGCGATGAGCAGTCCGCAGACCACGGCGTTTCGCAGCTCCGAGAGCTCTCGGCTACGGCGCGTCCGCGCGTACGCGTCGACCTCGCCCTTCAGTCGACGCAGCGAGGCCGCCGCGTTCCGGACGCCCGAGCGGGTCCGCTCGACGCCCAATCGCTCGTCCATCGTTCGGCGGAGCCGATCGAATTTCGCCGCCTCGAACGACGTCGGCAACTCCGGGTCGTCGGACGGCAGGTCGGGGACTGAGAGAGCCGCTCCCGGTGGGTCGCTCTCGGCCGCGGCCGTCTCGCCGGCACGAAGTCCCCAGACGAGCCCCTCCAGCAGGCCCGTGGAGGCCAACCGGTTGGCGCCGTGGACGCCGGTCCGCGAACACTCGCCGACGGCGAACAGCCGGTCGATCGAGGCCCGTCCGCGCTCGTCGACCGCCACGCCGCCACAGAGGAAGTGTTGCGCCGGCGCGACGGGGATCCCGGTAGACGGGTCGAGGCCGCGCTCGGCGCACATCGACGCCAAGTCCGGGAACCGGTCCGCGAAGCCGATCCCGTCGACGTCGAGGACGACGGATCCGGTCTCTCGGCGTTCGTCCGCGACCGCGCGTGCGACGACGTCGCGCGGCGCGAGTTCGGCGTCCTCGTGGACCGCCGGCATGAACCGCTCGCCGTCCGCGTTGCGGAGGACGGCGCCGGCCCCTCTGACGGCCTCGCTCACGAGGAACGGATCGGCGTCGCCGTCGACGTCAGCGGCCTCGGCGGCCTCGCCCCCGGGAAACGCCGTGGGGTGGAACTGGACGTACGCCGCGTCCGCGACCGTCGCGCCCGCGAGCGCCGCCATGGCGATCCCGTCGCCGGTCGCTCCGTCCGGGTTCGTCGACGTGCCGTAGCAGGCGCCGATACCACCGGTGGCGAGGACCGTCGAGCCGGCCGCGACCGTTCCCGTTTCACCGCCGCGTTCGAGCAGCGCGCCGTCGACGCCCGCGCCGTTGCCGAGCAGGTCGAGGACCGCCGTGTCCTGCAGCAGACGGACCCCGGCGAGCCCGTCGAGGTAGTCGAGAAACGGCGGGAGGAGGTGCGATCCGGTCGAGGCGTCGACGTGAACGATCCGGTCCGCGGAGTGACCCCCCTCGCGACAGCGGGCGAGCGCGTCGAGACGCGCGTCGGCGGGGTCCGCGGTCCCGGTCCGGTCCTCCGCGCGGTCGAACGGGACGCCGAGCGTGTCAACGAGCACGTCGGCGACCGCGTCCCGACTCTCGCTCACGAGCGCCTCGACCGCTTCCGGGTCCGCCTCGCCGTCTGCGGCCGCGAGGACGTCGCGTCGGAACGACGCCGAGTCCTCGGTGGCGACCGCCACGCCGCCCTGCGCCCAGTACGTGTTGGCGTCGGCCGGGCGGCTCGCCTTGGTCACCACCGTCACCTCGGCGCCGGTCCGGGCCGCGGCCAGCGCCGCCGCGCACCCGGCGACGCCGGCGCCGACCACCAGGACGTCCGTCCGTGCGCCGTTCGGCGGCGCGGTCGCCGCCCCGGTCATAGCTCCAGCATGCGGTCGAGCGCGGTCGCCGCCGACTCCCGCTCGGCCGACGCGACCTCGATCACGTTCCGCTCGCGTCCCGCGACGAGCTCTTCGAGGATCCAGAGCAGATAGTTCGGGTCGATCTGGCGCATCGCGTTGCAGTCCATGCAGGCGTCGCCGCAGAGCGGAACCACTTCGACTTCCGGGTGCCACCGGTCGAGGTGCTTCGCGAGGTGGATTTCCGTCCCGATGGCGACCGTCTCGCCCGGGTCGGCGGACGCGACGGTCTCTCGGATCGTCGCCGTCGAGCCGACGGTGTCCGCGGCCTCGACGACCTCGTGGCGGCACTCCGGGTGGACGACGACCTCGGCGTCGGGGTGCGCCTCGCGGACCTCGTCGACGTGGCGCGGCCGGAAGCGCTCGTGGACCTGGCAGTACCCCTCCCAGAGGATCACGTCGCTGTCGGCGACGGCGTCGGCGTCCTGTCCCGCCGGGTCCCACGGGTCCCAGACGGTCGTCGAGTCGTCGAGCCCGAGGTCGACGGCGGTGTTGAACCCGAGGTGCTTGTCCGGGAGGAACAGCACCGCGTCGCCCCGGTCGAGGGCCCACTCGAAGGCGTCCGCGGCGTTCGAAGAGGTGCAAACGAGACCCCCGTGGTCCGCGCAGAACGCCTTCAGGTCGGCGTACGAGTTCATGTACGTCACGGGAACGACTTCCCTGTCGCCCGCCGCCGCGGTCAGCTCCTTCCACGCGGCGTCGACCTGTAACGCCTCGGCCATGCCGGCCATCGGGCAGGAGGCCTCCATCGACGGCAGGTGGACCGTCTGATCCTCGTCGGTGACGATATCGGCCGACTCGGCCATGAACGTCACGCCGCCGAAGACGACGTTACTCGCGTCCGTCTCGGCCGCTCGCGTCGAGAGCTGATACGAGTCGCCGACGAAGTCCGCGTTCTCGACGATTTCCTCGCGCTGGTAGTTGTGGCCGAGGACGACGACGTCATCGCCGAGCGCGTCGCGCGCGGCGTCGAGCCTGGACGCCCGCTCGTCGGGCCCGAGTTTTCGGTACTCCACCGGAAGCGGTTCGAGCCCGTCGTATTTGAAGAGACTCAGCTCCGTATCGATGTCTGTTGATTCGAGTGTTGGCATTCGATCGTTCTCTCTGGGAAGTATCAGATTCAATGGCTCGTTTTGTATAAATTTTTTCTTCAAATTGGCCGTCAACGGTTTCGATTCCTTCGTCGTGGGTTTCGTGAGGAACAACCTTCGAACGAGGGCGTCGCCGCTCGCGGGCGGAGCGGCGTCGCTCACGAACGGGCCGCCGTCCGCGACGACGAGTCCGCCCATCGCGTCCCGCGCGCTCAGCAGTCACCGCGGAGCAGAACGAGATCGGACCGGGGACTGCGCCGCGACCGCCGTCTGGCGTCGGGCCGGTCGTCAGTTCAGCGCCCGTCGTACACGACCTCGCCGTCGACGACCGTCATCGCGACGCCGACGTCTCGGATCGCGTCCGACGCCTCCCACGGCGACGCGTCGAGCGCGACGAGGTCGGCGCGCTTGCCGACCGCGACCGTGCCGAGCCGGTCCTCGTCGAAGCCAGCGTAGGCCGCGCCGCGGGTGTACGCGCGCAGCGCCTCGGTCACCGTCAGCCGCTGCGCCTCCGCGGGGGCGTTGACCGCGTGGTGGACGCCGAGGAGGGGGTCCATCGGCATCCCGTCCGAACCGAACGCGAGGGCCACGCCGGCGTCGAGCATGTCGCGGTAGCGGTTCGTCTCGGCGGTCCGTTCCGGCCCGAGTCGGGTCTCGTAGAGCCCGTCCTCGCCCGCCCACTTGAGGAAGTTCGGCTGGACGCTGGCGACGACACCCGACGCCGCGAGCCGGTCGATCGCCTCGTCGTCGGCGAGTTCGACGTGCTCGATCCGGTGGCGCGCCTCGCCGGGGTCGGTCTCGGAGGCCCCCTCGTAGGCGTCGAGGACGGCGTCGACCGCCTCGTCGCCGATGGCGTGGGCGGTGAACTGGTAGCCGGCTGCGGTCGCCGCGGCCACCGTCTCGGACAGCTCCGGGGGGTCGACGACCCACTGCCCGGTCTCGTCCGGGGCGTCCGCGTACGGCTCCGAGATTCGGGCGGTCCGGCCGCCGAAGCTCCCGTCCGTGTACGACTTGATCGCGCCCGCCCGGACCGTGTCGCTCCCGTCGTTCGTTCCGAGGCCGACCTCGCGGAGCGCGTCGAGGTGGTCGCTCCAGTAGTTGATCCGGACGCGCGCGGTCAGTTCGTCCTCGGCCTCCAGATCGCGGTAGGCCCGCGGCGCGTGGGAGTTCCGCACCATGTCGTGGAAGCCGGTGATCCCCTTCGCGGCGCAGTCGGCGAGCGCGGCCTCGACGATCTCCCGGGTCTCGGCCGGTCCGGGCTCGATCGCCTCGTAGATCGGGTCGATAGCGCTCTCTAACAGGACGCCGGTCGGCTCTCCGTCCGCGTCGGTCGGCACCGTCTCGTCGGGGGCCGCGGCGAGCGCGTCGGCGAACCGGTCGAGGGCGACCCCGTTGACCGCGGCGACGTGCATGTCCTCGCGGAACGCGGCCACGGGTCGCTCCGTCGAGACGCGGTCGAGGTCCGCCCGCGTCAGGTAGCGGTCCTCCGCCCACGTCGACTCGTCGTAGCCGTAGCCGAGGACGGGGTCGGCGGGGGCGTCGGAGCCGGACTCCGCCTCCACCTCGGCCGCCCGTTCCGCCAGCAGGTCGACCGCCTCGTCCGGGGAGTCGGCGGCCGAGAGGTCCGCGTGGACGAGGTAGCGCCCGACCGTCGTCAGGTGGGTGTGCGCGTCGACGAAGCCCGGGAGGAGGACGCGCCCGCCGAGGTCGACGACGTCGGTGTCGACCCCTTCGAGGAACTCGACCTCGCGGGTGCTGCCGAGGCGAACGATCGCCCCGTCGCGGACCGCGACCGCCTCGTGGGTCTCGTCGGGCGCCGCGAGCGTGTGGACCTCTCCGTTCACGAACAGTCGATCCGCGGCCGCTGTCATGGAGAGTTCGGCGGGTGGCAGCGTGTTAACCGTTCGGGAAACGGCGACCAATTTATTCGATGACGCCGCGAATCGCCGCGTATGTACGACCGCATCCTACTCCCCACGGACGGCAGCGAGGGCGTCGACCGCGCGATCGACCACGCCGTCGACGCCGCTGACCGATACGACGCGACCTTGCACGTGCTGTACGTCGTCGACAGCGACGTGATCAACGCCTACTCCGGCGACGAGTTCGTCGACGGCTCGGAAGGCGCCGAGGAGACGCTAGAGGAGCGCGGTCGCCAGGCGCTCGACGAGGTGGCGGCCCACGCCGGCGACGCCGGCGTCGACGTCGTCACCGACTTGGTGTACGGCGTCCCCCACGAGGAGATCCTCCGGTACGCCGACAGGGAGGACATCGACCTGACGGTGATGGGCTCGAAGACGCGCTCCGGCGACTACCGGCGGATGCTCGGCTCCGTCACCGAGCGCGTCTCGCGTCGGTCGACCGCGCCGGTCAGCATCGTGAAGACGACGGTCGAGGAGTGAGGCGACCCCGACGACACCGGCGGAAGGCGACGAGTCTCGAGCCGGCGACGCCGCGGCCCCTCCGACGCGGCCGTCACGCTACCCGGTAAGCGGGAGGAGGATCCCGAACACGAACGGTGAGAGAAGCGCGACCGCCGTCCCGAGGAACTCCAGGTCGAGCAGCAGGGTCTCCTCCCATCCGGGTACCTGCAGCCCGCCCGCGTGGATGATCGCCTTCCCGACCGCGCCGGTCAGGAACAGACAGACTCCGAGCAGCACACTCCGCTTGGTGGCTTTCGAGTAGTCCAACTCACCGTAGCGTCCCGCCATGTCACTCGCTCGGACGGTCTACTAACGATTCCCATTTCGACGGGTTCGGGCTGGGAAACGGCGAGCGCCCCGCTCGTCGCGACCCCTCACTCCTCTTCCCGTTTCGAGACGGCCGCGGCCTCGTCCAACGGTTCCGACGCGTCCGGTTCGCGGTCGAAGTACGTCCCCAGCGCGCCGGTACGGTCGGTTCGCGAGCGTGCGTACGCGAGATACCAGACGGCGCTTCCCGCGCTGATCCCGACGGCGCCGACGACGGAAATCAGCCCCATCTGGGCGATCAACAGAACGCCGCCGATCACGCCGAGGACCTGTACCACGGGGTAGCCGGGAGAGCGGAACTCCGGGTCGTAGAAATCGCCGCCGACCTCCCGGAAGACGATCACGGAGACGTTCTCCAAGGAGAACACGAGGATGAGAAAGGCGCTAGCCAGCTTCGCGAGGTCCACGACCGGGACGAAGGCGATGAGCGTGAGCAACACCCCACCGGTCACGAGCACGGCGTTCACCGGCGTCAGAAACCGTGGACTGATCCGCCCGATCCGCTCGGGCAGTAGCGAATCACGGCTCATCGCGAGGAGGAACCGCGACGTCCCCAAGACGCCCGCGTTCGCCATGCTGGTGAGTGCAAGCACGGCGGTGACGGCGACGACCGTCACGCCCGCACCTCCGAACACTCGCTCGGCGCCGTCGGCCATCGGGGTCAGGGAGGTGCCGCCGGTCGGACCACCGTGAACGAGGGTATCGGCCGGGACGACGCCGACGATTACGCCCACGACGGCGGTGTAAACGGCCAACATCACCCCGATAGAGATGAGCATCGCGCGCGGGATGTTCCGTCCGGGGTCGCTGATCTCCTCCGCGACGGAGGCGACTTCCCCGATCCCGGCGTACGAGACGAAGACGAAGGCGGTGGCAGTGGCGATCCCACCGAGTCCGTGGCTGACGAACGGCGAATACTGAACCGGGTTCGAGAGCCCGACTCCGCCGACGACGTATGCGCCGAGCACGAGGACGACGAGGCTCACGAGGACGCCCTGCACCTGACCGCTCTTTTCTGTCCCGAACATGTTGAGTAGAATAACGACTCCACCGAGGCCGAGCGCGACCGCCTTCACGAGGGTCGCCGGGACGTTCACGAGTAGCAGCAGGTACGCACCGAGGCCGACAAGCGCGAACGCGCTCTTGAACACGAGCGAAAACCAGACACCGATACCCGCGACCGTGCCGAACAGCGGGCCCATGGCGCGATCGATGTAGAGATACGTACCGCCGTCTTCCGGCATCGCCGTCGCCATCTCCGCCTTCGAGAGTGCGTTCGGAAGGACGATCAGCCCGGCCAACAGGTAAGCGACGATGACCGCCGGCCCCGCCTTCTTAAATCCGACCGCGGGGAGCACGAAGATCCCGCCACCGATCATCGCGCCCATGCTCAGCGTCACCGCCGAGTACAGGCCGAGGTCCCGTTTCAGGTCTCCTTCGCTCATTACGCCATCTCCATTTTGCAAAGGGTTATTTCTTCGGTATCCTTAACAGAGAGACGGTTTTTTCGGTAAAAAGCAATACAGTAATATTTTTGTGGTTTCGGCGACGATTCGACACCTGTGGATCGTTTCGCTCGCTCCCCGGACGCCGCGCCCGCGCCCCGAGCGAGACGAGACGCTACGGGCCTCGCGGTCGGACGGCGGTGTTCACATGTTCATCAATCATCTGAGAGCGGACGAACGGACGACGCTCGTGGAAGAGGCACTCCGGCTGTCCGTGGAGGTCGGCGTCGAAGGGGCCGCGGTGTTCGGCGGCGGTCTCCTGCTGTACTTCGTCGTCGGGGGACTCCTAACGAACGCGATACGACCGAGGACACCGTACCCCCTGTTCTCGATCCAGTCCGACCCGGTACTCCTCTCTCTCGGGGCGTTGGTCGGCGCTTTCACCGTGCAAGCCGCCGGCTCGCTGCTCTTGTATCGGTTCTACGTCGGGGACGAAGACGGGTCGGCCGCGTCGATCGCGTTGGGTCTCGTCGCGTTGGGGGCCGGCGGTGGACTCCTCCAGATGACACTGCCGGCGGCTTGGGAACTGCTGATCCCCCTCGTCTGACCCCGGCGGCCACCTACCGGCCGACGGCCTCTCCCGGGGTCCCCGGGCGTCCTCGGTCTCCCAGCGACCGCGTACGTCACAGTCTCGCTTCGACGTCGCCGGCGACGGCCGACAGCGCTTCCTCCGCGACGGCGACGCGGTCCGAGAGACTGCAGAACCCGTGGGCCATCGCCGGGTAGTGGCGGTGCTCGACCGGCGTCCCCTCACCGTCGAACCGCTCCGCGAGCGCCGCCCCGTCGTCCCGGAGGGGATCGAACCCGGCGGTGACGACGGTCGCGGGCGGAAGCCCGCCGAGGTCGCCCGCGCGGAGGGGCACCGCGAACGGGTTGTGCGCGTCCACGGGGCTCCGGAGGTACCGGTCGTAGAACCACCGCATGTCCGCGCGGGTGAGCAAGGGGCCGTCGGCGTTCTCGCGGTACGAGTCGGTCTCGAAGTCGTCGCCCGCGATCGGGTAGAGGAGGAACTGGCCGGCGACGTCGACGGCGCTGTCGCCCAGTTCCCGACGGTGCAGACAGGCCGCGAGCGCGAGCGTCGCCCCGGCGCTGGTGCCGGAGACGCCGAGCCGGTCGGGGTCGCCGCCGACCGCCGCCGCGTTGTCCGCGACCCACTCCACGGCCGCGGCCGCCTCGTCGACGGCGACGGGGAAGGGGTGTTCGGGCGCGAGCCGGTAGTCGACGGAGACGACGACCGCCCCCGTGCGAGTCGCCAGCTCGCGACACGGACCGTCGATGGAGTCGAGGGTGCCGAGCGTCCAGCCCCCGCCGTGGAAGTGGACGAGGGTGCGGGCGGGCGGCGTCGATCCGTCGAGGGCCGCCTCGGGTCGGTACACCCGCACCGGCAGTTCGCCGTGGGGACCGTCGAACGCGAGGTCCCTGACGTCGGCGACGGCGGGCTCCGGGTCGCCGGAGAACACCTCGTCCTCGACGCGCCTCGCGGCGCCGACGGAGAGGGCGTGCCACTCGGGGAGCCCGAGCGCCTCGATCTCGTCGACGACGGCCGCCAGTTCGGGGTCGAGTTCGTCCGCGCGCATGGCGGACGGAGGCGGTGCCCCTTTGTAAGTCGGTCGGCAACGTCAGGCGATGAACGTCCGGCTGACCTACGAGGACGGGACGATTCGGGTCGACGCCGGAGACTCGGCCGGGGGCGCTACGGAGGAGTCGACGGACGACGAAGCCGGATCGACCGACTGCGAGCCCCTCGCGTCGCTCCCGCCGCTCCCGGGCGTCGAGGCCGACCCGCGCTCGGGGACCGGCCGCGCACCGGCCTACCGCTACGCCGCGATCCGCCGCGCGCTGGAGGTCGCCGGCGCGAGCGTCGAGGACCACGTGCTGGACGCGAGCGATCGGGCCGCGCAGGAGGCGGGGCTCCCGGACGCGCTCGCGACCGACTACGACCTGCGGGAGTACCAGCGCGAGGCGCTCGACGCGTGGCGCGACGCGGGCGACCGCGGCGTGCTCGAGCTCCCGACCGGGGCGGGCAAAACCGTGATCGCGATCCGCGCGACGGTCGAACTCGGCGTCCCGACGCTCGTCGTCGTTCCCACGGTCGACCTCCTCGACCAGTGGCAGCGCGAGCTCGAGCGCGAGTTCGACGTGCCGATCGGGCGGTTCGGCGGCGGCGAGCAGCGTCGGGAGGCGATCACGGTGTCGACGTACGACTCGGCGTACCTGAAGGCCGGCGGCGTCGGCGACGCCTTCGAGCTGGTCGTCTTCGACGAGGTCCACCACCTCGGCGGCGAGGGGTACCGCGACGTCGCCCGGCTGCTCGCGGCGCCCGCGCGCCTCGGGTTGACGGCGACCTTCGAGCGCCCGGACGGCGCCCACGAGACGGTCGCGGAGCTGATCGGCGACCGCGTCTACGCGCTCGACGTCGACGACCTCGCTGGCGACCACCTCGCGCCGTACGACATCCGCCGGATCGAGGTGGAGCTGACGCCCGAGGAGCGCGAGCGCTACGACGAGAAGCAGGGCGCGTTCGTCGAGTACGTCCGCGAGGCGGGGATCACCTTCTCCAGCGGGAGCGACTACCGGGAACTGGTCAAGCGTTCCGGCAACGACCCCGCGGCCCGCGAGGCCCTCCTCGCGAAACAGGACGCCCGCGAGATCATGATGAACGCCGACCGGAAGGTCGACCGGTTGGAGTCGATCCTCGACCGGCACCGCGACGACCGCGTGATCGTCTTCACCGCCCACACCGACCTCGTCTACCGGCTCTCGGAGCGGTTCCTACTTCCGGCGATCACCGCGGAGACGGGGGCGAAGGAGCGACGGGAGATCTTGGAGCGCTTCCGCGAGGGGACCTACGGCCGCGTCGTCGCCGCGAACGTGCTCGACGAGGGGGTCGACGTGCCGGACGCGAACGTCGCGGTCGTCCTCTCCGGGTCGGGCAGCGAACGGGAGTTCACCCAGCGGCTCGGGCGGGTGTTGCGGCCCAAAGAGGACGGCGGGCGGGCGATACTCTACGAGGTCGTCAGCGCGGAGACCGCGGAGGAACGGGTGGCGAGCCGGCGGCGCTGAACGGCGAACGTCCGAGAGATCATATTTGCATCGACCCGAGCGACCGCGGCGGTTGCTTATAAACGGTCGGTGGCGCGTGCCTGCGAGGCCGCCTCGCGGCCGAGTGGCACGCGCGAGGTCGCCCCCGCGAGCCACGACGCGTGTCCCTTTCACGAGCCATTCTTCGGCTTTCGCAGGCGGCTCACTCATCGAAGCCCGTCCACTATCGTGATTGCGAGTCGCTCGGCGCTACCGCCCCGTCGACCCTGTCGTTTGTCACTGTCGAGAAAAAACGGCACGCATGGGCAGCGACGGTCTCATCGAGCTCGATCAGGAGTGTTGGATTGCGTTCGCGAAGTACAATCTGTTGCTGGCAACGGCGTTCGGTATTCTCGCCGTGGGCGCCCGGACAATACTGGCGGACAACGTCTTGCTGATCGTCGAAAACGGAGCGCTCGCGCTGTTGTTCGGCGCCATCCAGACGTACGCCTGGCTCTCGTCCTGACGCGTTTCGGCTCCGGCGACCACTCAAAAATGACGAGCTACCGGGATCCGACGGCTCCCGTCGATTCAGTCGTCGCCGTTCATGTCGAGCGAGCGCTTCTCGCCGAGCTCCTCCTCCAAGCTCCCGCGCTCCCAGCTCCGAACGGCGTCGCCCTCGACCTCGGCGCGGAGCTTCTCCTCTAAGAGGTTCACGGCGACGCTGTTGGCCCCCTCCGGGATGATCACGTCGGCGTGCTTCTTCGACGGCTCGATGAACTGCTCGTGCATCGGCTTCACCGTCGAGAGGTACTGGTCGATGACGCCCTCCAGGTCGCGGCCGCGATCGATGACGTCCCGGCGGATCCGGCGCAGGATCCGGACGTCGGCGTCGGTCTCGACGAACAGCCGCAGGTCCATCATGTCGTTTATCTCCTCGTCGTACAACGCGAGGATCCCCTCCAGCACGATGACGTCGGTGGGTTCGACCGTCACGCGCTCCGCCTTCCGGTTGTGGATCTCGAAGTCGTACTGCGGCATCTGCACGGACTGGCCCTCCAGCAGCGCTTCGAGGTGCTCGCGGAGGAGCTCCCACTCGAACGCCGACGGGTGGTCGTAGTTGACGGACTGTCGCTCCTCGAAGTCGAGGTGCGAGAGGTCCTCGTAGTAGTTGTCCAACGGGATGCGGGTGACGCTGTCGCCGAGGTCGCGAGTGACGAGCCGGGAGACGGTCGTCTTCCCCGCGCCGGTCCCTCCCGCGATCCCGATCACGAACGAGGGAATGGTCATGTGCTGGCTCGAACGCCGGAGGGTTTGAACCCTCCTCTTCGGTTCGCGGCCACGAGCCGAGCGAGGCGTCAAGCGCGTCGCGAACTGGCGCCAGGTGCGTCGCGATCCGGAGTCGAGCGCGTCGCGGCGACGGGACGAGGGAACCGTCGTTTTCAGTGCCGATCGGCTGGCTACGGTCGGAACGGATATAACGATACCGGGGGCAGCTTTTAGCCGTTTGCGTGGGATCCACGGTCCATGCGAACAGACACCACGGTTCGTGACGTGATGCATCGCGAGTTCCTCGGCGTGAGCGAGTCCGACGGCCTGACCGACGCGGCGGCGCTGATGGTCGAGGAGGAGACCGACTGCCTCGTCGTCGTTCGCGGCGGCGAGCCAGTCGGACGGCTCGGCTCTCGGGACGCGCTCGGTGCGCTCCTCGACGCCGACGTCCAGAGCGAAGGAGACGCAGGCGGTCCCACGGTCGGGTCGGTGATGGGACCGCCCCTTCCGACGGTGACGCCGGACGACTCGCTCGCGGCAGTCGAGGAGCGCCTCGTCTCCGAGGGGGCCGACCGCGTCGTGGCGGTCGAGGGCGGCGAGGCGGTCGGCGTCGTCACCGCCGGCGACGCGCTCGCCGCGGGCGCACCGCGGACCGGCGACGGGGCTCGCGAGGCCGCAGTCGCCGACGAGTCGCTCCACGGAACGCGGCGCGGCGACGAGGGGATGCTCGGCTCGGACGGCGGCGTCGACTCGACGAGCGATGCCGCCGCGACGGACGCGTCGGGATCGGCGACGCAGGGCGTCTGCGAGAGCTGCGGGGCGCTCGTCCCGGACCTGGTGACCGCCAACGGGCAGGCCGTCTGTCCGGAGTGCCGCGAGGTGTGAGCCGTCCGACCGGCTCTCTTCCCGTCGTCCCGACCGGCGGCCGCGACCGGATCGCGTCGGTACCCTCATCCCGCGGCGCGCCGAACGAGCGAACGAATGTCAGACGACGAGCGCCCGACGGTCGCGCCGGCGACGGTCGACGACGTCGACGACGTCACCGACCTGTGGGTCGCGCTGGCGGAGGACCAGCGAAGCCACGGCTCCACGCTGCTCGCCGAGCCGAACCGCACAGCGGTGCGCGAGTGGGTCGCGCGTTCCGTCGTCACCGGTGAACTGCTCGTCGCTCGCGACGGCGACCTCGACGGCGCCCCGGTCGGCTTCGTCGGCTTCTCGATCGACCGCGAGGGCTACGAGCGCGACCGCGTCCGCGGAACGGTAAGCAACCTGTTCGTGGTCTCCGAACGCCGCGGCGAGGGTATCGGCGCCGACCTCCTCGACGCCGCCGAGCGCGCGCTGGCGGCGGCGGGCGCCGAAACGGTCGCGCTGGAGGCGCTCGCCGACAACGACCGGGCCCGCGCGTTTTACGACAGTCGCGGGTACGACCTCCACCGCGTCGAGCTGACGAAGTCGCTGTCGGAGCGGGTCGGCGACGAGTCCGACACCGGGGGGTCCGCGGGCGGAACCGAGTGACCGCGGACGAACGTCAGGCTCGCCGAAAGCGACACGCACTCATAGGAGGCCCGAGTACGCCAATCCGCGCCAGGGGAGCATGGGCGGTTCATGCACTCGACTTGTAATCGAGACTTCCGGGGTTCAAATCCCTGCCCTGGCTTGAAACGATTCGTTCAATTTCCCCTGCTAAAGGGGAGTTCGCACCTGATACAACTAGTGTCCACCCAAATAAAATGGGGTGTCGCGCGAGCCGACCCGTGGCTCCGCGCGCCAGTGGCGACGGAGGCGGGTGGTCACAGTGACCGACCCGGACGACTTCTTCGGACAGCTCGACGAGGCCGAGGCGGTCACTGACGACCAAACGGACTCTATCGGTACATCGGTCGAGCAGACGGAAGCGGACGCACTTCGAACAGACGCGGATACGACAACCAACTCAACTACAGCCACAGAGTCACGGCGACGAACCGTTGACTCCCGATACATCGCTAGATGTCGATTCTGTCGGTGTAAATTCAAACAACACCGTATTGCGGTGAGGCACGAGGGCAGGTGCGACACTGAAGCAGTCTCACAGTGTCGATACTGCCGCGAGACGCATACCCGGGACGACGACCCGGCCCACCATCTCAAATCGTGTGAGGCGTACCAGCGTGCCGAGAAGCGTCTCGAAGAACAGGGCAACTCGGATGCGACCGACACTGACGAGGCCACCGAGGCGGCCGGTTCTGATGACGAACACTTCGCCCGTACGTTCATCGACCCGCAGCCCCACGAGTTCCACGCCTATCTCAAATGGAACTGTGAGCACCTCGATAATCCGCTCAGATCGTACTTCGGCCTGCGCTCCCTCCAGGGAGAGCACGACTTCGAGCAGCACGGGTGGCTCAGAACGACGACCGAAATCGACGGCAGCGACTGGAACGTAGCGTTTGCGTTCAAAGACTCTGGTTTCGCCCCTAGAAAAACTGATAATTTTGAGCTTGAAGAGGTGAAGGAGTATAGAATCTATGTATTCCCCAAAGGATACGATTCGTATGCCGACGCCAAATCAGAGGCACGGAAGCGCGCCTACTTCTGTATATCCCCTCGGTGGCCGGACATGGAGACGAAGGAGGGTAACAAGGAGATGTCTAGCACCGGTTTAGAGGGGTATAATGTACAGGTCGAGGGCTCATACTGGGATTTCGAACAGTACCCAACGGTGCTCCGGCAGTCGCTCGATGCGCTCGCGACGCGTCAGGGATTCCGATTCAACAGTCCGACACCCATCTACCCGGCCGATTTCGATGAGGATCGGCTCCATAGTTCTTCGAATATCGTCGACGCAGAGCTGTACGTCAGAGTGCTCTTAGGAGAGACCGGTGAGGTCATCGCGTACGATGGGACGCTTCACGAGATCTCTCTGTTGCTCGCCGGCGACCGCGAAGGGTACACGAAGTCGGTTCGTGACGACCGAGAGTGTCCCGGTCACTATCACACTGCGACTATCGATTCTCGCCGTGCCGGCGAATTAGTCGGCAGCCATGAACTGGCGAAGGAATTCAAACACTACCACATGCGCAACCCCGACGCCGTCGAGGGGACAGCGCTCGAAAACCCAAAGATTGGCGTCTCCTTCCAGCACTCGATCCACGACGGCACAGTGTACTGGAGTGACCTCAACACGCTCATCACCGAGCTCGACGAGGCGCTGTTGAACATTCTCAACTGGTCGAGCATTCCCACTCGCCCGGACGGCCAGATGTTCGTTGCGGACGATTACTTCGAGGTGACCGGCTCTCGTCGGTGGCGGAAGATCCTTCCCGACAGTCTACCGCGAATCGAGACCAAACAAGACGACCAGATCTTCGGGACGGCGACACAGATGAACGAGACGGACACGGAGCTGGTCGAGACGCTGCTCACGGACGGTGGAGAGACGTCGCCGAAGGACTTGGCCCATTCCATCGGTGTTCATCTCGACACCGTCTATCGTGCTCTCAAGCGGCTCTCGCCGCTTGTGGATCATACCTACGGAGAGGTTCAAATCGGGTCGAAATACATCGCACAAGAACTGACGGGCTACATAGATTCGGTGTCGAACAGCATCAAGTCCGGTCTTGAAAACGCGCTTGATGGGCTCACCAGAGCAGAGGCTCACGGCGGCGACGACGACCCGTGGAGCAGATGGCTCGACAGGTACGGCGGAGAAATCAGTCGGACAGAAGGGGCGGATCCCGACAAACTTGACGTCGGTTTCCAGCCCGATTCCCTCGCTGAGGCGCGTCGGCTCCTCCGGAGTGGAGCGAGCCAGTGGTCGAAGGTAACGGACGAGAAGATCCGGAAATTCGCGTTCGAGTTCGCGCCGAAGATCACTCTCGTCGACGGCCGTGTATACGAGCCCCGCCACTTTGCGGACGCGTTAGGAACCCCCGGCTAGCGGGGGGCTGGTGAGAGGCATCACTATCGATCCGAGTGATTAGCGGCCTATTCTGCTGCTTTCGCAGGGAGTTCGCGAGTGTTTCGTTGATGATCTGTTCCTTGAGCGCCCGCACCGTTTCTCCCACGGCTGTAACTTCGAGGTGGGGTACCCAACTCTCAGTTACGTGTGTGGCTAAGAAGCCACATGAATAAACTACTGCCTCGCTTCGCTCGGCAGATTCCAGCAGAAACGCGGGTTGGTCGGCGCGCCTGACTCGGCGCGCCTTACTCATCGGGTCACGACTGATGGAGGCGCTTTTCAGAACATAGGAAGGGCAATTGATCGTCCATGAATCAGCGAATAACACAAATCGAGCGGTACGATAGGTTTGATATTGTTAATCTCAAGTATGTATTCCAGAAGTGATTTTTATATTGGGGGGAGAACATGAAGACGTATTAAATATGTCCGAAGAGGGAATCTATGACGAGAAATATATTGGTTTGCTAACAGCAGCCGCCTATTTTCCATTATATATTTTACTTCCAATATTATTTATTGGATATCCACTGATATCGTTAGATAATATATTGTCAGTCCTGTTATTTTCGTTTGGGATTGTATCCGCAGTCTACTCACGCCAAATGATTGAAAATGCTAGGGATAGAGGAGGTGCTCAGTACACAATCCAGAATACCACTGATAAAAATCAAGAAATTGTTCAATTTATCGTAGTCTATATTGCTACTTTTTTGATACTTCGGGATCCTTCTACGGTTGGTCTCAGAGTGTTATTAGTTGTGTTATTCCTGTTCTTGATGACAATATACACTCAATATAAATTGTCACTTGTGTATAATAATCCCGTATTTGCATTCCTTGATTATCGAGTTTATGCTGCTGATATCAATCGGCCGGGAGATCCAGATCAACAAATGAGAGCAGTCATTATACTACGTGGACCGGATGAGCCCGGAGAAGACTATCTGCTTCTAAGAAGAGTTTTTAAAGGCAGGGAGATATACGTTTCAACTGACGAATGAGTACCATTACTGAATCAGACTCTGCAGAAGACAGTGATGAGGATTCTGAAAACAGTGATGTTATATCGAGATCAGATATCGAGGATGTCATAGAAGATCTAGATTCTTTAGAAACGGGTACTCAGAAAGAACTTATTGCTGCATCCCCCGATGATTCAGGATATGATTTTTGGAAAGTGGATCTGGACTCGGAATTAGTCGGGAATCTGCCGGAATTGGTAAAAAAATGTCTACAGGGTGGTGGTGTCTATTCAGATGATGATGAACTCTCATATCATATTGAACAATATCATCCATCTAATATCGGGGAGGAACAGCTGGTGCAATACGTCTCTCCGAATAAAGTTAGAGACGAGTACTATGAACAGCTAACCTCTACCGAACCGCACCAGGGTGTCAGTACATACGAAAAAAATAGGCGCCCTAGTTTTCACGCAATTAGAATAAAGGAACCAAGTTCTGACTCGCCTATTATCGGATTCCAACAGTTCACTCGCAGGCAGATCTTCGGGCGGACCTCATTCTTCAACATCCATTATCTCCAAGGGGATGACAAATATGAAGAAATTACTGACGACATTAGAGGAATTCCAAAACGTCTGGATGCAATCTACGTTGACGGCAAATTTCTTTGTATGGATCAGCGACGGTTTGAGACCATATTTGATTTCATGGATATGTTCCACGAAGAGACTGGAGATCTTCGAAATAATCTAGAGAATGGCCCGGTCTATATTGATGACTACGAAGTATTTGAAGATGCTATTAATAAATTCCCTAACGCTACCAGAAAACTATTTGAAATAAGTGAGAACAATCGATATGAATATATAACGCCGACAAAAGCTGAGACGGTTATCAACGAATTTGACGTATTCTCAGATGCAGATAGAGAAGATCCAATTGAATTCAGCAGAGACAACGACGATAACCTTCAGATCACCATGTCAAGTGAATTTAATATATGGCCTGTACTCAGACTTTTAAATGATGACCATTTGGAGTCTCCTCTGATTGACGAGGCTAGATATATCTCATTAGGTAAGAAAGAAATAGATTGATAACTGTTAGCGTGGTTGCACAGCTGATTCTTCGCTGCCCTCAGTCGTTAGCCGGTAGCGTAGCTAACTTTCCGATTACCGAGAGGGTAGGTGTCGGTCGCCAGCTCGTCTCTGATGAACGAGCGGATGTCGTCTGCCGACTTGGAACGGACCTCCGACACACGGCTGGGTGCAACGCTCTTGACGATCTCGACGAGGCTCTTACGATCCTCAGGGAGCACCACCGGACTGTCTAGCCCGGGAATGTCGTGGCCGACGATGTACCGACCCTGCTCGCGCTGGATCTGGTCATTCTCCCACATCACCCTGCACCGTCCAGTGACGTAGTTTTGGCTGTAGCCGGTTGCATCCGCGATCTCCGCGGGTCGAGCCGCGTAGTCGATGCTTTTCAGGAACTCAACGATGTCGTCATCTGCGGGCTTCTTGTCGTAACCCATCTAGGTCTTAATTGTGCTAATGGGACCCCTCGGCGAAAGTTAACCCTAAGGAGGAGGGCCGATATACTCCTCTTGAGGCTACCCCGCCACAGGGTTGAGTCGGTCATCCCTGTTGGCACAACAAGGGGTGACCTCGACTGACAACCGGGGCACCTGTCTGCTTGGATGGCGGTAGGTGTCCCGACGACGGTTCTCCTGTCCTGTCGGCCATTCATGAGTTTACTTTACGCGACAACGTAAGACACTGGCACGTAAAAACGGTTCCGGGGGCAGAGTGAAAGTGAAATATAACGCTATAAATCGCAGGACTAAGGCGGCTTTTCTCTTGAACTAAAGGGGGGTTGAGAGGCGTATTTCACGGCCAAAGCGCGTATATGAATTCTGGGATAGTCACAATTCATCGATCTACCAGACCTGTACAATATAAGATCGACAAGTTCGGAGAGATCCAAACTAGCTGCTGTGTCTAACCTAATTGTCGTCAGCAATTATTGGTTCGTATGACAAGTCTTGGTTCCCTGTACCTGCCCGGGCACTCCCCTCGCCAAGGTCGGTCAGATAACTTTGCGTATATTTCACCTGCTCATCGCTCAAGTTATAGAGTTCGCCGGTCAGTGCGTCAACATCGTTAATAATCGGGCGGAGCGAACTCATCCGGAAACTGGACCCACTGAAGGAATCACTCATCCGTGACCAGAGAGTATCAGCGAGTTCAATAATCTCATCATCATACTCCTCAATTGTCGACTCATCTGGCCACGGGAACGCTGATAGCTGCGTCCAATTGTGATGGTGTTGGTTTCCGTAAGTCATCCAATATACGTAATAGAGTGAGGAGTTCAAAACGAGGAACGCCGTCTTTTGCTCTAGCTCCGTACCGAAGTATACCGGATCTACCTCACGAGCTTGGTATAACTCTTCCAGCATCGGATTGATCCAGTACCCAACACCTTCACGTCTCCAAACTGGATGGATACCGTCCTCGGGCTGATTTTGTTCATATTTGTCCTCAAAGACAGTATCTGAATGGTCTTTCAATTGTGATAAGATATTCCGCTTTACTTCCCCTCCGATTTTTGGCAGCAGCGGCCCGCCAGAGCCGTCTCCACCAATTTTGTCCCGAAGAATTAGACCATCGACAGGACTATAATCGAGATTCTCGAATCGTTTTTGCCTGTTGTCGCGATTGAATACCGTGAAGTCGCTGGTATAGATTGTCCCTGTCTTTGACGCGTTTTTTTGACCGGATATGAGCGCGACCCGGACTAGGGCGTTCTCGAAGACGCCGACCCGCCCCCACATCCCGAAGCAGGCGACTCGGGCGGGGTCGAGCGCATCGCGTAGCAGGTCGTGGAACTCCTCTAAAGAGGACTGGTAGATCAGCCGGAGCGTCGTGACATTCCCGAAGTACCCGCCATCAGCCGTCAGTTGTAGCTGACGCTCAACGAACGGTGCGGACACGTCATTCACCGACCCCGTCAGGTAGGGCGCGGTAAACATTTCCTCGTTCTGATTCAGGATGTCACCGTAGGGCGGGTTTCCAATCACAACGTCGAACTCGATATCTGGATGCATACCGTTCGCTTCGTCCAGTGGAAGCAGTTCGGGGAATTCGATGTCCCAGTGTAGTGGCTGCCCAGAAATGTGATCGAGGTCGTAGCGCGTCGGCTGGCGCTCGACAGTATCAAAAACGAACCCCGCATCGAGGAGTCGGCGAAGATCTTCAACGATGGCACGGTGTTCGGCGAGCTCACCGCGCGTGCTGGTGGCGTTCTGGATCCGCTCCTCCACATCGAGCTTTGCGCTCTTGTTAGTGTCACGCCAGTCCTGCCACTCGAATCCGGCGTCGTCGAGGAGGTCCTTGTCGTCGTCAGTGAGTGCGAGGGAGTCGCCATCAGCATCCCAGCGCTGGACTTTAACCGACTGCACGGTTGGGTAGAACTCCTCATCCGGGATCGAGGCAACTAGCGCGTCGAACTCCTCAACGCTCGTCACCTCTGACTCAAACGTATGGGTGAGGTTGCGGAGAAACTTTTCATCGCGATCCTTGCGGATCCGCTCTTCGAGGTCCATCACTTCCTGGCGGGTGCCCTCGTTCTCGAACTTGTAGGCACGTCGCTTTTTTGCGAGCGTGGGCAGACGCTCATCGATCGCACCAAATTGCGTCTGCACGTCACCACGAACTGGGAAGCCAACGAGTGAGTTACCTGCGACGATGTTCACGTCGATATTCGGAAGACGACCAAATTCCTCCTCCCAGCTGTTCCCCTCGATGATCTTCAGCCAGACGCGAAGCTTCGCGATCTCGACGGCGATATCGTCCACGTCGACGCCGTATATGGCACGTAGCGCGATCTTCTGTTTCGCGTCGTACCGCTCTCGGGGTGAGGGCTCCTCACCACCGTTTAGGCCACGGAGGATCGACAGTTGCACTTGGTGAAGTTCCTCCATCGCCGTCGTCAGGAAGTGACCAGAGCCGCAGGCGGGGTCGAGGATGGTGATGTCTGTGAGTCGATCGAGCACATCCTCTAGAGCTTCAGGATTTGCCCCGTACATGCCTGCCCCGTCCTCAACGAACCGGAGTATCTCGCTTAGATCAGTCTGCTCGATCTGGCTGCGTACGTACTCCTCAGAGTCATCGTCGGAGTGTGCGATGAATGCCTCGACAAAGAGGTCTTTCACCTTGGGATCAACCGTCTGCTGAGAGAGGTGGCGGGTTACGTCGTTTGGAGTGTAGTACGCGCCGATCTCCTTCTGCCGCCCCTCCTCACCGCCGATGTGGTTGATCGTCTTCTCAAACACGCTGCCGAGGATTGCAGGGTCGAAATTCTGACCGTTCATCTCCAGTTGGTGACCCTCAATTAGATCCTCAATAATGATTGGCAGCGTCCGATCCACGAGGTTATATTGTGACTCGTCCGGGACGTTCTCGCGGAATAGCCCACCGTTCAGATAGGGTACGTCGGCGTATCGGCCCGCGCGGAGCTTCGGGTGACGCTCGTCTTCGTCGGTATTAAACAGGTCGTAGAATAGCGGCTTGATGTACGCCTCGTAGAGTGTCCCTGGGATCGAGTCGGTGTTCTCCTCGTAGTCGCGGACGAGCGTTCGCAGGAATCCGTTCGGGAGCACGTCACGGGTTTCGAGGAACTTGATGAACAGCAGACGATTCATCAGTGTGACGGCAAACAAATCCTGCTCCTTCTCCGTTGCAGTCGATGGGGCCTTAATGTCGTCGCGAAGGCAAGTATCATACTCATGCTCATCACTCTTGCCGAACAGCAACTCGATATACAGCTCGTAGAACTCCTCAACGTTCGCACTCCGCGTGTCACGGAATTTCTTCGGAGCAGTCTGCGTCAGCAAGGTGTGCAGATTCCCCGGCTCGAACACGGAGATGAACGACTCCAGCGTCCCCTCCACATCCACGTCGTCAAGGGAACCGGGGCCAATATGTCCAAGCTCCCGAGCGACCGCGTTGATGATCGGTCGTAAATCCACGCGTTCGACCTCGTTGAACTCAAGGAAGTCACCACCATGTTCGGCTCGGTAGACAACCCACTCGAACCCGTCCGTGGCGATCCCGTAATCGGGCCATGCTTTGTTCGAGAGGTAATCGCCGACTAGCTCCTGTTCAGCAGTCTCGATCTTGTTTGGTGATTTGTTTTCACCGATGACGATGAACTCACCGCCGCGCTCGACTATGCGAAAATCGGGAGCTTCCCGCTGTGTTGTACCTGCGGCTGCTCGCTGACTAGCGGGACGTCCAGGTTCCCGATTGAGGCCAACAGCCTCGATTAATGGCCAAATGAGGTTTCCCTCAGTCCATTCTTCAGGTCGGTTGTCGAGTGCTTTGATTGTGAGTGTCTCATCCCCTGCGAGAATCTGCTCGATCTTATGTGGGTCGGATACAGTCGAAGCAAGATTGTCGAGAAAGTCTTCGATAACCTGTCTCAGTCCTGTGATTTGAGCAGAGTGAGGTGACATAATAATACTAATTCAGCTGGATATCTCGTACTCACACTCCCTATTGGTTTACTTTCCGGTCGTGGTCACGTCTGGAAGTTCAATACTGTCTTGTGCTACATGCGCGTGACATTCGTCTATTACCAACCACTGGTATCAGCTAATAACAGGATGAGGAGGGTATCGGGCCACCACCGACTACGAGAACGGAGTACAATTGGTCCAGTTTCTTGGACAAGTCGTTAACGTCTCTCCCACGACAGACGATAATTGAAACTGCATTTTGTAATCTAGAGCCAACCCACTTTCTCACGAGCTCGACGTTGCGCTGCTGGGCTATACGTCCCCTTGTAGTGGTCGAGGAACGTCTCTAAGTCCTCCCACCCGCCCCAATCAAGCACCAAGAGCGGGTCTACCTCTTTCTCAGCGAGTGACGTCGCCCATGTTCGACGGAGGTCGTGTGTTGAGAGATACGTCCAGCCCTCGTCGTCAGTGTCCTCGGCCAACTGTTCGCGAGCATTTTTCACCCACCGACGCAGCGAGCGCGTTGACTGTATCGAGAGGATCGGCTCATCAGACGGTGCGTCGCGAACGTCACCGATTGTCTGGATAGTGGTTGCGAGATTCGCCGGCATGGGCGTCTCACGGTATTTTTCTCCTTTCCCGTCTGGTACCCGGAGTATTGGGCCCGCATCTGTGCTAGCGACGTCCTGCGGAGCGACATCAGTGATCTCTGCAGACCGTAGGCCGCAACGCGCCCCGAGCTCGAAAGCGACCCGGTGCTCGGTGTCGCTTGCGATATCGACAAGTTGCTGTACTTCCGTTTGACTGAGCCACACCTTCTTGCCTGCATCGTCTTCTTCGTGGTCCCGCAGATTCATCGTAGCGTCCGGTTATCAAGCTAACCGGACATAAAAGCGAGGTCTGTATCCCAATTCGAGGCTATTCTGGGTTGATAGAAGCTAGATGCGTCCGGCTTCTCCCCAAGAGCCGGACACACAATTCTGGTGGCCCTCTTTTTGCGGATCGACTTGAAATTGGTTGGGAGAGAAACCACAAGCAGTCACAGTAATAGATCAGGAACCAACCGGCAGATGGTCAGAACGTGAACGCTGTAGCTATGGCTCATAACTGTGTGACCGCACGACGGGGACCGACGGCTCAGCGGGCTTGAGACTTTATTGAATCATCAGTATCTGACCATCTTAGTACCATCCTACGCACGCTGAGGACTTTGCAGGTCTTCATCCGATCAGAGCAATTTAAAAATGTATGATGTATAAAAATTGAACACCGCTACTCGAGAGCCCGCCGTTCACGGAAGCGTTGTACCAGTGGATAAGTCACTGACAACAGACTCAACAGTAATATCGTCACCGTGAGTGGATTTTCAACGAAGACCCCTAGCTCTCCACCAGAGAGTTGTAGCGACCGGCGAAGATTTACTTCGGCTATCGGACCAAGTATTAGCCCGAGCACCATTGGTGCTAGTGGGTAATCCTCAACGCGCATGACATAACCGAGCATCCCAGCGCCGATCGTGGTCCAAATGTCAAGTGGATTTCCTCTAAGCGCGTACGCGCCAACTAGCGAGAGAACAAAGATAACCGGCCACAGGTACTTCGGGGGGAAAGAAATAATCCGGGCCCAGAAGCGTGCGCCGAGGAGGCCCACAACTAGAATGACAATATATATTAAAAAGAACCCAACGAAGATCGAGTAGACGAGTTCCGGCTCGTCTTGGAAGAGGGCAGGTCCAGGACGGATTCCGTGGACCATCAGTGCTCCAATAAGAATTGCCGTTACCGAGTCGCCAGGGATCCCGAGGGTAAGAGTCGGAATTAGCGCTCCGCCGGTCGAAGAATTATTCCCCGATTCGGCGGCTGCAACACCGCGGATGTCACCGTGCCCAAACGTACCATCATCGAGCCACCGTTTTGCCTCGTTGTAAGTGACAAAAGAAGCAATGTCTCCCCCCGCCCCGGGGATTGCTCCAATGACGGTCCCTGCAACGCCTGAGACGGTTGAAAGTGGGAGAATTTGACTAAGCGTCTCCCTGTCTGGAATCAAGTTAGTGATATCCTGGTCGGTACCCGTATCATCCAAGCCTACTTGATATCGGTATAGTCCTTCAGCAATACCAAACAGTCCGATCATTACCGCGATAAATTGGATACCGGACGTGAGTGGCTGATATCCAAACGTGAATCGAGCCGAAGACATCACAGGGTCCAGCCCCACTGTCGCTAAAAACATCCCGAGTAGACCCGAGATGAGACCCTTAATCAACGAGTCCCCGCTCACACTGGCAATAATCGATAAACCGAAGACTGCTAATGCGAAGTATTCAGGGGAGCCGAATTCAAGTGCAAAAGTGGCGATCTGCGGCGATATAAACGTCAATAACACGACGCTCACGGCACCGCCGATGAAAGAAGCGATTGTTGCGACAGAGATAGCTTGGCCGGCCTTACCCTGCTCTGCTAGTGGGAATCCGTCAAAAACGGTAGCAGCAGCACTTGGTGTCCCCGGAGTACGGATGAGGATTGCCGGGATTGAGCCCGCGTACAGCGCCCCTCCATAGATACCCAGTAGAAGCATCATACCGGGGACAGGATCCATACTGAATGTAAACGACACTAACACCGCGACGGTCATCGTCGCGGTCATTCCAGGTAGTGAACCCATGATAATACCAATAAGAACTCCTGTAACAAGCAGGAGGAACGTTATTGGCTCCGTGACAGCACCGATCGCTCCGATGAGGTTCGCAGTGACACTCATCAGAGAATACCCACTGTCAAGGAGATAGCACGACCGAGTCCAAACGGCCCATCGGGAAGGGGTACATGAAGAAAGCCCACGAAAACGTTCTGAAGAACTGCACTAATCCCGAATGCGAGCGGTACAATCACCCGGAGATTATGTGCTCCCGAGTAATACATGACTGCGACGAGAAAGACTATCGTCGTGAGCAGGAAGCCAGCTAGTGGAAGTACGAGGGCATAACCGACGAGAAGCGTTACCGGGGCCCCGAACCGGATGATATCATCTCTTGTCACGGTCTTTCCAATCGGATCCCGCGACACAATTGCATCAACAAACTGTATCAACGCCAGTATAGCAATCCCTCCAGCGATGAACCGTGGAAACAGCGCTGGCCCAGGCGTCCCGCCAACCCCGCTGGGGAAACTCCTGCTGACGAAAAACACGCCTATAGCGAACGCTACTAAAAGAACAGAGCCGATCTCATCAGTCCGGGTGAATTCCAACGACATCAATACTTTCAGTTATTCCTCAAGATCCAGATTTGATATGAGTTCCTCAAATTCGCCATTCTGCTGATCCATGAATTGACCGAATTCTTCAGGGTCACGGTACACGAGGCCAAACCCATTATTATTCATAAACTCTTGGAAGTCATCAGAATCATAGACCGTTTTATACACGTCATGGAGCGCTGAAACAGTCTCGTCCGGCGTCTCAGCAGGGACACCAAGCCCTCGCCAAGCACCAACAATAATGTCGTAATCTGCATCTTGGAACGTCGGCGTGTCGGGGAAGATATCAACTGGTTCTTCACCCATAACACCGAGTATCTTGAGAGGCCCATCTTGAACTTGTGTAGCGACCTCTGCAGCACTAGCCGTCGTGGCCTCAACCTCGCCATTGACGACCGCTGTAGTAGCAGGGGCACCTCCATCATACCCGACGTGATTAACTTGATCCTGAATCCCCGACGCTTGTGCGAACCGCGCCGCTGCGAGATGCCAGATAGCGCCGATACCAGAGTTGGAAATCTGAATCTGCTCGTCAGTATCTTGAGCGTGTTCGACGAATCCCTCAATCGTATCGTATGGAGCGTCCTCGTGGACAGTCAAGGCAGCTGGGTCAAAATTGTACTGCATAACGGCTTTGAAGTCGTCGGGTGTGACGTCCGATATATCGAGATGTGAAATAGTACACACCTCAACAGTTAGCACCCCAACTGTTGATCCGTCTGGATCTGAGTTGGCGACCCGCCGGAAGCCTGCACTTCCGCTGCCGCCAGTCACGTTGCTCACAAAGAAGGAGGAATCAGATTGTTCCCCGGCCAACGATGCCAACTGTCTGGCAGTTCGGTCCGTTCCACCGCCGGCCGCCCATGGGCAGATCATCTCAATCTCGCTGGAAAGGGTATTGCTTCCAGAGTCTGTTGAATCTCCTCCGTCTGAGCCTCCAGACGATCCGTCACTGTCGCTGCTATCACTTCCGTCGCCGCCGTCACTGCCGCCCTGACATCCTGCTAGCGCGACAACCGATGCGGTTCCACCGACACCCTTGAGAAACGTTCGCCTCTTCGCAAACTTATCTGACATACCAGTCTGAAAACCATGACAAACATAAATAAAACCTTTGATCAGGAAATTCTAATACTGTACGACCGCGGCCTCAACTCCCCGGGAACTTTGAGGGAACCCTCCGAGAATCGGGTGCGTCAACGCAGTCCACCAGAGACGTCGTATTGCCTCCTAGCATGGTCGGTGGTAGCTGGCCGCGATATCGACCGATTTCGACGTTTCTGCTCGATCAAAACTGTCGAATTCGGATGTTACGAGCGCTGCTCTATCTCCCAGATCTGGGGACCCAACTGATGCCCAGTCCTCACCGGGGCGCTCCCCCGGGGTAGTCCCGGGAACCCAAGCCAACCCAACGGGGATCACCAGGCCTTCCCCAGAGAACCGGCTGCCGCCGGCGTGGCCCCTGAGAGGCATCACACCATCTCCCAGTACAATTGGTAGCGACTGAATTCGATGTCAGCCGTTTTCGCCGTTTCCGATCGAAGAATACTGTCGAATTCGGACATTTTGAGTATACGATTTTCGCCTGAGGTGAAGGCTCACGGAGAAGGCGGACGTCGGGACAATCCCCGGAGCCCCGACCAATTTTTTGTCTGTTGTCGGGGACCGTTTCCCCCCGAAAACCCCCTACTGACGGTACATGCCTTCGAAGACACCACACCGAACCCTGATCTTGCCGGCAGAAACACACCCCGATAACGGCTGGTTTTCCCGTTTTATCTCCGCTAGAACTGCCAAATTCGGATAGTCAGAAGGCTCCCTATTTGGGGAGCGAATCCCCTCGGTATCTGCCGGGACTGTTCCGGGGATACAGGGGAAGTCCCGGCCAATTCTCCCGGAGCATCCCAAGCCTCCCAGCCAACTCTCCCGGGGTATCCTCCAAAGCTCCCAGCTAATTCTCCCAGGGGATCGTCCGGGGTTCCTCGGCCAATTCCACTGGGACATCTCCAAGGTCTCCAGCCAATTACCCCGGAGCATTACCTGTGAAGCCCGGCGGACTCGAAGGCGTCGTCGACGACAGAGGGGGTTGGAGCGTTGAGGTACGGCTCGATGGCCTGGAAGGAGTCCCACCCGCCGGCTTGCATCACCACCCGGGGATTCATACTTTCCTCCACCAGCAACCGCTGGGCAAATCGCCGGCGAAGGTCGTGGGAGCTCACATGTCGATAGTCCGAATCCCCCGTCTCCTCGGCGGCGGCCTCGGCCGTGCGCTTGATTGCCGCCCGGACGCCCCGGACGGAGAGGTCGACGAAGGGTTGGTCGGGGGCGATGTTCTCGGCGTTTTGATACTGTCGGAGGGACCGCTCGACGTCCTTAGGGAGGTAGGCGTTCCGAGGCTTCCCGCCCGAGCTGGTGGTATCCTTTACCCGGGGCACCCGGAGACGGTAATGGTCGGCGTCGGTCTGCTGGACATGGGCCGGCTTGACTTGGGGGATCTCGAAGGCCCGGAGCCCGACGAACCCGCCCAATTGGAGCATCACGTCGTCTCGATATGAGACGGCGGCCCGACGGAGTTGGTCGAGATCATCGTCGGTCATCCACACTTTGTACGTGTCTTCACCCTCCGTCGCCTCAGGTCGCATGTTGGTTACTATAGTTTCCGTTGTGAAGTATCTTTTATCTGATTAGAATTACCTGGAATTGGGCCGACATTCGTCAGGAGGAGCCTGTCTCAAATCAATTCACTTCCGGGTTATCTGATAAAACGGCACCCTATTCACACGCCCAAGATGTCTCTAGGATTTTTGAGACTACAATCTAAATCCTTGCTTGTGGATTGCCGGTTAATCTAAAATAAGAGCAAATGATTTGACCCCATTATTTCAACTTGGAACCGATTGTATCCCAATTCCAGATTATCCAGAGTGGCCTGTAAATTGATATGTATGGGCCGTTCATATAGATTAAGATAAATGAGTTCAAATCAGAGCGAGCAGGTATTTCAAAAGTATCTCACTGAGGATGCAATTGACGCACTAAGTACATTAACTGATGAACAGATAGATTCAGAATTGGCAAAGGCAAAACTCCGAGAAACGATCTCATTAGGAACCGATATTGAGGCACCTGATCGTGAATTTAATCCACATGAAATTGTTGCCACCAAGCAAGGGGGCACCTCAGTAAAACCGGCTAACGTAGAACTGAATGTCATGGATGCTGCCAAGGCATTCACAACTGGTGGGTTGGCTGTTGGAAGTGCATTCGGGATGCCTATATTGACCTATCTAGCGGTGCTCTCAATTATCATCGCCGGGCGAGACTTGACCGCTGAAGACTTGTCCACTGAGACAGCGGTCGTTTACTCGATGGTTCATCAATACGGATCCGACGGCGGAGTGACAAAGAAAACACTGTATCAAAAAAGATCAGTTGTTGAGGACTACGTCGACATGCCTCTCACACTCTCTCGAGATACCGTTAGTACTGCTCTTGATCAACTGTGTCGAATCGAGGCCGCCCGTGTTGCAAATGAAAACACAGGTACAGACCAACGATATATACCACAAGAGCGCTGCGTGTTCACTTGGAATCTTCCTGACTAAACTAACGTTATCGGGGTGTGTATAGTCCGAATATCCAATCTGTAACCGGGAAACACTTTTAAGTTTACACGCTGTGGATTGCTAGCATACATGATGACCCCTGAGAATTCGTCGAAATCAAGCCCTCCACATGTTGATCCCAAGCTAAGCAAACTTCGGGAGCGTAGAGAATTAAGTTCAACAGAAGTCTCTGTCCTGTTAAGGGGAACTGATGAGCGTTCTGAGACAATACACTATCTCGAAGAAATTGGTGCCAATGATATTGAAGCAGTTGCGTTTGAGTCTATTCGTGCTGATGTAACTGTTGAAACATTAGAAACTGCCTTTGATAATGGTGCTATCGAGGCGGCTGAGCTCGCGCGTCCAGTGAGGGTTTTTGACGAGGGAAATTAGAATCCGAGAGTGGCACAGATGACAAAGGTATATCGAGTGAGTTCATTCTCAAAAGCTACAGCCGTGCGCTGGGTATTGCTGACGTTGACACCACCGGTACAGAATTAACAATTGGTATCGCAGACTCATGTTGCTCCCCTCCGAAAAATTGTGAAGTAGAGTACGAGACCAAGGTCGACAAATTTGATCATCATGGTCAGGATCCCTATGGCCACGGAACTCGAGTAACTCGTATAATTACTAAGATGTTACCCGATGCAGACTACCAGTTCTATCGAATTGTTGGGAACCGAAGAGAAGGGGCATGCCAGCATCCGGCACTCCTACAGGCGATGTACACGGCATGGATGAGTGGAGTTGATATTCTTAATGTATCTGGCGGATACGAAGCGACAGAAAATCGTGAGCTTCCCTCAGAGAGAGAAATAACCAAATTCGCAGATCATGGGTTGACCACAGTCTCGGCGCTTGGGAATTATATAAAAGATGTAGTCACAGAACCAACGTTTCCCGCTAAGCATCCAGATGTAATTGGGGTTTCAGGGTACGAGCCCTATTGTAACTCTGATAAAGACATTAATGGAAGAGAAAAATCACACCAAGGATACACGTTTGGATCGAAATCAGTCAATAATACTTCCACTTCTGATAATAACTACTGTGGGTATCGATCGTGTCAAGATGGCGTTTGTACTGCTTCTGAGGAGTGTTCACTTACTGAAACCACATGGGATGGCAACGTTACACCGTCAGATAATAGCGCTAGTCCCGATGTGTACGCTCCAGTCAGGTACCCGGTAGAAGATGGGGATCGTGTTACTCGAAAGAGTGGTACCAGCTATTCAGCACCATTAATTGTAGCTACCATCGGCGCAGCTCTTGATGACGCTAAGCAGGCAGGGCGAGACCCGTCTCCCAAAGAGCTCCAGATTCAACTCAAAAAGACTGGTACACCCCTTACTGCTGATGATGGATATAAACCTAACGCTGCGAACCTTCTCACTGCACTCAAACCCGATGACTTATCAGTCCCGTCGTTAGAAGAGGAGTAATAATCATATTTGTTTATAAAATATACGAAATAAACCATATCTGTTATAAGTATATCCGAAAATAGAACGCTAACAGACTCAATCTTGTTGAATAGTGGTAGTATATATGAAAACCAGATGAGCCACAGATTGTTAGGGGTTGTTGTGGGTGATCTCAAACCCGAGGGTATTTCATTTTGACTCAGGGAACGCTATTCACCAGAACAATAGATTCAAACTTGGAAGAAGGCATGTTTATGTATATAATTCATATTTCACAGATCTATATGTTCTATTTCTATAGTTGAAAATATAGGTCTGGTGTTTTCATACACAAAACACAGTATTCCCAACAATGGATGTTTTATATCTTTTTTATTTACCAAAAATAAACAGGTGCTGAGCAGAACTTATCTTTATATTGTTACCGAGTCCACCTACAATCACAGCACTCGAAACATATGCGCACGACAGTAAAACACGGCGGCGGCTTCGTTGTGTCAGCTGCTTGGTGCGCTCAACACGGCTTGCTCAGCCCGTAATAGAGCACGACCGACACATCATGTCAACCGAAATCACCAGTGTCAACTATCGCAATCGTATCGCCATCGAGACAGGACCCTTCGGAACCACGGAGGAATCTAATGACTAAAGCTGGAGCTGATAGTATGTCCGAGTATACGCGTCAAAACACCGACTTCATCTCACGCGTTCTCGCTCACGGTGACGAGGAAGCGCGGGCCTACGCACTCGCACTGCTGGCCAATAGCGGTTCAGTCGAAGCCATAGACGAAGTTCAAGCACAATTAGACGAAATCCGTAGAGAAGTACAGTAAACCGCGGTATCACTGCAGCACTACACCCGTAAAATGAACTATCTGCCCTATTCACTCTCTAATCATAGGCCTGTCAGTCGATTGCTACTCCTCGGAGAGCGCCTCCGCAAATTCACGAGCGTCTTCGGCAAGTTCGGGATGGTCCTCGACGAGCTCGGAGAACGCCCGGGACTGTTCGAGGTCGTCGAGAAGGTCGTTGTTGTCTTTGACGAAGCTGAAGACGGCTTCCCGGACCTCCCGCTCCTCTTCCTCGATCGAGCCGAGAGCCCCGTATTCGAGCGGCTGATTACACCAGACACACGTCGAATGCTCCCGAGGAGTTCGTTTGTCACAGCGCGGACACTCGACCGGCCCGATGGGTTCGGGTTCCTCTTCTTCGACCTCCATTCCGTGTATTCGCGCGTATTCGGAGTCGGCCTCCCCTCCGAATCGAGCGATATAGTGGGCGGTCGCGTCACTGCCCCGCTTACGGCCCTGCCGATCCTCGATACGGGCCTGACTCATCCCTTGGCGCGCGAGGTAGGTGGCGTTCGACTTCCGAAAGTTGGTTGGGGTGACAGGCTTCTTTATTCCAGCACGCTCGGCAGAGGCCTCGAAGCAGTTCTTGAACTGTCGATAACTGAGTCCGTCCGATTCCGACAGCTTCGACCAGAGCGGAGCACCCGGATCATCTGGTGCCGGGTGGTCGGTCATCCATCGCTGAACGTACGGCACGCTTGGCACGAGGGAGACGGACCGCTGTCCGGTTTTGCCATCCACCCGAATCATGAGTCCGTGCTCGTGGTCGCTCACGTCGCCGACTGTGAGATCTTGGAGTTCGCCGCTCCGAGCTCCCGAGTCGAACGCCATCGCGATGAGGGCGGCGTCACGAGTGTTCAGTGTGTTCTCGATCATGGGGACGACGTCTTCGTTCCAATCGAGCATCTCCGACGGGTCGGGGACGGGGTTGTAGCTGTTGGAGGTCCCGGAGGGAATCCATCCAGTACCTGGAGGATGCCCATCGCCGTCGGTGACGCGCTTCCCGAAAACACGGAGGGCAGTTCGGTAGTCCGAGTTGGTGTTCTCGTTATCGTAAGTGCGGTTGATCCACCGGACGATGTCCTCGGTTGTGGACCGATCCTCAAGCGCCTCAGCGAGTCCACCAACCTCCTCGGCCATGATCGTACAGTGTCGGAGCAGTTTGTTGTGCCGGTGGTCGGTATACTCCGATTTCAGGAGGTCAAGGCGGTCGCTGAATGCGAGCAGTACTTCCTTATCTTCTTTTTTGATGTCACTAGATTCCTCGATTCTGTCTTGGAGATTGTTGATTTGCTTTCTGATATCTGGCATTTTTGGGATACCCTATCTTTAATAAGTTGGACTTTGAACCTTGCGATAGTGTCTCTGCCCTGGCTTGCTCGCTCTTCCGTAAACTGGTGTTACCAGAAAAATTAGTGCCTCTATTCGGGCAGAATCGGATATACAAACGAACCGCCCCGCTTTCGGCCAGAGGCCAGCGGAACTCGCGGAACATGGCGTAATAGAATTTCGGCCCGAGAGGCTCGACGCTATTATCGAGCGGCGTCTCAAGAAGATCTGGTGAGAACGCTCTTTTTCACCTGCGGCGCAGAGAGCCTCCACGCCCGCGACGGCTCCGACCGTATCTGGTGTGGCCGCTGTGACTGGAAAGCCACGTCCACCCGCCGGACGATCATTCTACGATTCGGAACTCATCCTCGGTGAGCTCCTCAACGTCTTCATTCTCCACGCTAACACACTGCTAAACATAACCCGGGCGGCCCTCCTCTCACCGTGTTACACGACACTTCACGACCAACTCAGCGAGTTCGAAACGCGTTCTGTCGGGGATTTCCGACTGTCTGGGAAATGCGCTCACAGACAGTCGATGGGCCAACACAGGTCAAAGAAACACACCAGGTGTGTGCCGGATTTGAATACAAAGACCAGCCACGGTCGAGTCCATGCCGCGGCGGGTCGTCAGAGGGCGGACGCACCCGCTGGACAGAGGATCAGGGAGAGGACTGACGCTCGTCGCGGCAGGCCGCGACGTGCTTCGGGTGGTGTCAGCTCAGGAGGGAAGCGACCACGAGGGCGATCTCGGGCCAGTTATTGAGGAGGTCGACGACTTCTCTCAACTGCTGGGAGAGGTCCGGACCGACGGACTGCCGGCCTCCCGAGGCATGGAGCATGAAGTCTGCGCCAACGCCGTCGCGCCCGATCACTTCGTGACCGGGCGGATCGACCGGCTGGTCGAGGAGTCGGTCGCGACGGGCGCGTGCGACACCCGCGAAGCGGCCCGCGAGGCATGGGGTGGGGCGTCACGTCGGGTCGGCCCGCGACACCGTGCCTGCTCTTGACACTTGTATCACGCCGTGTACACTGAAGACGTCGTGAACGGTGTAGCTCCCGAAACATGATACTGGCCCAACAAAAATCCGTAGACACCCTCATCTGACGGGGAGACCGTGGGGGACGGTCGGGTGGGGGCACCGACCGAACAGTCGCTCGGTTCGTCCCGACCGGCGCCCGACCGAGCCCGAACCAGCGATCCGTCGATACCTGACAATGGCAACACCGTCAGATCACGACCACGAACACGACAACGATGGCACAGGCCGTTGGGACTTCCCGCCGCTCTACCCGTTCCCCGTTGAGGAACCGCCAGTTGGGGAAATCCCGGACGAGGGGCTCCCCGAGGATCCAACGGATCACGAGGCGTTCATGGACTGGGTCGAGAGCCAGTGTGACACGACGAACGATAAACAACCCGTCGAACAGTACGACGGGACGCTGGGCGTCTCGAAGTCGTTCGTCGGCAACCACGAGTCACCCGTCGGCCTCATCCAATGGAACGACGACCTCGACCAGCGGTATTCGGACCCCGGCAGGTTCGCGGGCGATCGTTGGTGCACCGGGACGCTGGTCGCCGACGATCTGTTTCTGACGGCGGGGCACTGTTTCGACTCCGCCCCGGGCGTGCCGATGAAAGGTGGCCAGCGGATCCGTCCCCACGAAATCGCGACGAACATGCACGTCGACTTCAATTACCAAGTCGACCCGTCGGGGAACCTCCGGCAGGAACAGCAGTTCGACATCGTCGAGCTCGTCGAACGCGACAGGGGCGGACTCGACTACGCAGTGGTCAGGCTCTCGGGGACGCCCGGCAACCGGTTCGGGTCGGCGACGCTTGCTACCTCGCCCGTCCAGCAGGGCGATTCCCTCTGCATTATCCAGCATCCAAGGGGTCGCCCGAAGAAGATCGAAGCCGGGACGGCGACGCACGTCCATACGAGTTCGACCTCGGGACAGCTTGGGGAGGACTACTTCGGGTACGGTGACATCGACACGCTCCGCGGCAGTTCCGGGTCGGGGGTCCTCCGGGAATCCGACGGCGCCATCGTCGGCGTCCACACCAACGGCGGCTGCCGCGCCGGACGCGGGGGTCACAACCACGGAGTGAAGATCGGTCCGATTCTCAACGAGTCGGACGTTCTTACCGCGTTCTCATTGAAGAACCCGATCGAGGGGAAGATTCCCCTCAGCGAAAAGAACTTCCCATCCGAGAAGATGAAATTCACCGACGAGGGGGTCGGCGGGAACAAATTCCTCAACGATCCGCCGGTAGGGACCGGCGGCCGAGGGACGGTCAAACACGTCGACGACCGAAAGGCGACCGGGCTGGACAAACCGCCCGGCGACCCCGCCGGCCAAGGTGGGGGTGTCGGTGGCGACGTTCCCGGGGCTGGTGGCGGTCTTGAGTACACCCCAACGCGACCGTACATCCCAGAAAAAAACAAGTTCACCGACGAACCGGGCGGTACGCTCCCATTCCGCGACACGCCGATCGGCGGCGGCGACGGCGGCACCTCCCCGTACATCGACCGTCGAAAGGCGACCGGGCTAGACAAGCAGTTCGACGACATGGGGCTGGGACAGATGCCGTTCAGCCCGATTCAGCAACAGGGGCAGAGGCAACCGCAGGGATACGGATACGGCTTCGGGCCCGCCGGAGGGAGCAAAGCCGGCGGCGGAGAGCGTCCGTTCGTCCTCCAGACGCCACATCACGTGGGCCAAGGTTCCGGCGCCGACCTGCAGGGGACGGGACAGGGCCAAGGTCAGGGTCCACCCCACGGCCACGGCGGGACCGACCGGACGGCTGGCGGCGGAGGTGGGGAGCTGCAGTCAACCTACGAACAGCTCCTGAGCGACATGCAGCAGTTTCTCCAGCAACAACAGACGCAACTGCAGGCCATCAACGACCAGTACCGTCAGTTGGCCGCCGAGTACCAGCAATTCCTCTCGCAGGGGTCCCAGCGGTGACGCCCGCTCGCAACCGCCCCGACCGACGGGTCGCGTCATCGGTCGGTGACGCCGGGCGGGCGCGGCGGAACGGCCCGGCCCCGACCGGAGACGATCGAGGAGTGCCAATCCGGAGGGCTCTCCCGTGATCCTGGTCGTCTCCGAGGCCGACGATGACCACGCGCGGGCGGTCCTGGACCGGCTCGAGCGCCGCGGCGTCGCCGCCAGGCTGCTGGACACGTCGGCGTTCCCGCAGCGACTGTCCCTGTCGATGACGTACGCCCGGACGGACGGGGACGGGACCGGGGCCGACGGCGATGACGAGCCGGCGCTGCACGCCCGACTGGGCGACCTCGAGTTGGCCGACTGTGGCGCGGTCTGGTGGCGCCGTCCCCAACCGTTCGACCTGTCGCCGGAACTCACTGGCAACGTCGACCGGTCGTTCGCCTACCGGGAGTGTCAGGCCGCGATCGGCGGCCTCTGGCGGACGCTCGACGCGGAATGGATGAACCACCCGACCCACGACGAGGAGGCCGCCCGCAAGCCCTACCAGCTACGGGTCGCCCAGCAGATCGGGTTCGAAATTCCCGAGACCTGCATCACCAACGACCCGGCCCGGGCTCAGGCGTTCGTCGACGCACACGGCGCCTCGAAGACCGTGTACAAGGCGTTCACCGGAACCGAAGCCGCCTGGCGGGAGACACGCGTCCTCCGGGACGGCGAGACGGATGTCATCGCCGCCGTGCGGCACGCGCCGGTCATCTTCCAGGAGTACGTCCCTGCGGGCGTCGACCTCCGGATCACGGTCGTTGACGGCGAGGTGTTTCCGGCGGAGATCCACTCTCAGGAGACGGCCTACCCCGTCGACTACCGCATGAACGTCGATCGGGCCCGGGTCGAACCCGCCGACCTGCCCGACGACATCCGCGACCGGCTCCGGGAGTACGTCGACCGGCTGGGGCTGGTGTACGGGGCGATCGACATGCGACGGCGACCGGACGGGCAGCACGTCTTCCTCGAGATCAACCCGTCGGGACAGTGGCTGTTCATGGAGGAGCGTACCGGTCAGCCCATCACCGAGACTGTCGCCCGGGTCCTCGCGGAGGCAGACGCGCAGACACCGCCCGCCCGCCACTGATGGAATCGACTTTTCGGGACCGGTCCGATCCGGTCCGGTCGGGGCCTGACGACGAGGGAGCGCGCTCCGGATCAGAGCGTCCCTCGTCAGTGGCCCGCCCGGTGGAACGTCAGGCGCACACCTCCTCCGGGGCCAGCGGCGTCGCCTCCCGCAGGCAGGTCTCGAAGATGTCGATGGCCCACGCATAGACCGCTTCGTCGTCGGTGACCAGCGCACCTCTGAGCACGTTCCGGTCGTCGGTCAGATCGATCCTGACCGTGTCGTCGACGATCCAGACCGCGATCGGGACCTCCTCGCAGACGTACAAGTCAGCGTTCGCGTGGGCGAGCAGTTCGTTGACTCGTTGGGCCGTCGGGGGATGACTTCTGGCGGCGTCGACGACCGCCGGCGTAACGACGAGTTCCAGTCGCGTACCGTCAACGACGACATCCCGAAGGTTCTCGACGATCCGTGGGGCCGACGCACAGGTAACGGCTCGGATCCGTTCGCCGGCGCGGTGGAAGGCCGCGAGCTCCCGGAGCAGGACGGTCGCGTCGCTCCCGTCCACCAAGACGACCTCCGCGTTCCGCAGTCGCCGGACATCGAACGTCACGACCTCGCTTGAGAGCCACTGGAGCGGTTCCCGGAGACGGCGTTCGGCCTCGAAGTCGCCCACTAGGTCTTTGAACCGTTCACAGACCCAGCAGCCGAGCGGCGTCGTCGTGTACTCCCGTTCCGACCGCTCGATCCAGCCTCGGCCTTCGAGTTCCCGGAGAATGCGTGCGACGGTCACGCGGGAGGCGTCGACCGACTCGACGAGTTCGCGACGGCCGCGGGGCGACTCCTGGAGCAACTCTAGGATCGCGACGCGGTTCGCGGAGTTGGCCAGATACGCGATCTCGTCGAGCGCCGCCTCCATGTGTAACTGTACCACGATTTTTCGTATAAATCTATGGACCTCACATAATCTAAATAATTACGCGTTCGTCGGCGGGAATCGTCGTGCACCCGGAGCACCGACCGTGACTCATCGGCCTGTCGCTCCGTGGGATGTCCTCGGCGGTCCGGAGTCGATCGGGGGAACCGGCGACCGCGGACAGCGACGTGGACGTCGCGGCCGCCACGGTCGCTACGATCGTCGGCCGGGACGTGCCGCGCGATCCGATCCTCGCTCGGCGGGCCGAGTCGATGCGCCGATCGCTTCGCGGGACGGTGAAGCGAGCGATTCCGAGCTGGGCGCCCACCGTCCACTCGGGGCTGTTCGCCCGCGGGCGGATACAGGGGGATCGCACAGTTTCACCCGGACGAAGAGGAGCAGGCCGTCACCGAGCTGTTCGCGTCGGAAGCCGGAGCGGCGACGCGCCGGGGCGGCCCCCTGTACGTCGCCGCCGGCGACGAGGCGACCCTCTCGGCGCTGTGGGACGCGGTCAGCGACGACTCGCGGGGATAACTGGGTCCGTTTCTCGGAGAGTCACTTATATACGCCACACACCGATCCGCGGTATGGACCGGACCGACACCGCGCTGCTCGGCGTCGCCGGGGTCGTCGCCGCTCTCGTCCTCGCCATCGTCTTCGCCGCGGGCGTCCTCTTCGGCCTCGACGAGTCCGTGACTCGGCCGATCCGGCTGCTCGCCGTCGAACCGTTCGCGTGGATCGTCGTCGCGGCGCTGCTCGTCGCGGTCGTCGGTCACGCGTACATCGACGGCTGACGACGCGGACGGGGGGCCGGGCCGTCGCTCCCGCGTCAGCGAACGACCGTCACGGGGACCGGCGAGTTCTGGAACACCGACTTCGCCACGTTGCCGACGAGGAGCCGGTCGGCGAGCGACCCGCTGTGCGTCCCGATCACGACCGCGTCGAAGTCGTCAGCGCGCTCGACGATCCGGCTCGCCGGCGACCCGACCTCGGACTCCACCTTCACCTCGACACCGTACTCCGTGGCGATCTTTCCCGCCCGTTCGAACACGTCCTCGGAGAGCTCTCGGACCCGCTCCTCGCTGTCGTCCGCGAGCGCGATTCCCGTCGCCGCACCCATCATCCCGGAGGGCTCGCCGACGACGTGTAACACCGTCACGTCGGCGTCCCGATGTACGTCGAGCGCGTAGCGGAGCGCCCGTTCGGCGAGCTCTGAGTCGTCCATGGCCACCAGTACGCGCTCTACCATGGTACACGTACACGCGCCACGGGGGTAAACGCTTGCGGGCTCGGACGACTCGACCGGCGTCGGGCCTTTGCTTACTCCCCGTCGTCGATCTCTCGGACCGCCCGCAGTAAAGCGTCGAGCGCGGCGTCGACCGCGGCGCGTTTCACGGCGTCGCGGTCCCCGTCGAGGGCGACGCGCTCGCTCCGGACGAACGACGCCTCGGTCCCCCACGGCGCTGCGTACGCGACGCCGACGTACACGAGCCCGACGGGCTTCTCCGCGGTGCCGCCGTCCGGTCCGGCGATTCCGGTGGTGGCGACCGCCCACGTCGTGTTGGCGTGATCGCGCGCGCCGGCCGCCATCTCCTCCGCGACCGCCGCGCTCACTGCCCCCTCGGCGTCGAGCGACTCGCGGGAGACGCCGAGCACCTCCCGCTTCGCGTCGTACGCGTAGGTGACGAACCCCCGGTCGAAGTAGGCGCTCGCGCCGGGGACGTCCGTCACGCGCGACCCGACCAGCCCGCCGGTCAGCGACTCCGCGACCGCGAGCGACTCGCCGCGGTCGGTCAGCAGTTCGCCGAGGACCTCCGCGGTCGACTCCGTCTCGTCCATGCCCTTCGTCTGACCCGCACGCCCGTGGGATTTACGCTCGGGGGGACGCAAGCGCTCCCATGACGGACTGGGACGAGCGATTTGCGTCCGGCGAGTATCCCCGGGAGCCGGAGCCGTCGCCCGTGTTGCGCTCGTACGAGCCCGCGATCTCCGACGGACGCGCGCTCGACGTCGCCGCGGGCACCGGCCGGAACGCGGTGTTCTTAGCCGACGCCGGCTACGACGTCGACGCGCTCGACGCCTCTCGCGAGGGGCTACGGATCATCGGCGAGCGCGCCGCGGACCGGGGGATCGGCGACCGGATCGAACCGGTCCTGGGCGACGTCTCCACGTACGCCTTCCCGAGCGAGGCGTACGAGCTGATCACGATGAGCTTCTTCCACGTGCTCGACCGCTTCGCCGACCTCGCCGAGGCGCTCGTCCCCGGCGGCTACCTCTTCGTCGAGGGACACCTCCGGTCCGCGTCGCCGACGCCGTCCGGTCCGAGCGACGACCGGTACCGGTTCGCCGCCAACGAACTCCTGCGGGCGGGGCTCGGCCTGACAGTGCTGTACTACGACGAGACGACGGAGGAGCGCCCCGACGACCGACGCCGCGCGACGGCCCGCCTGCTCGCCCGCCGGTCGACCGGCGGGCGACAGTCGTATCCGCCGCGGCCCGGCGGGGAGCCGGCCGATGACTGAGGGCGGATCGCACGGGGAGTCGCTCCGCGCGCTCGTGGCGTCTGCCGTCGGCGACGACCTCTCGGGGTCCGACGACCCGGTTGCTGTCGTCGAGCGCGGTGACGACCCCGGACCCGCGGCGCGGCTCTCCGGGCTCGTCGCCGGCGACGACTCCGTCGCGGGCGTGGTCCCGCGGATCGACGCGTCGATCGCTCGGTCGGTCGCGGACGGGGTCGAGGGGACGGTGCGACTCGTCTTCACCGGACGCGCGAGCGATCGGTTCGACGGGCCCTCGGGCGCCGCCGTCCGTTCGATCCTCTCGGGCCACGGCGTCGAGGCGTACCGCCACGAGGGCGACTCGCCGGTCGGGATCCTCCTCGTCGGCGACCGCGCCGTCGTCGGGCTGTTCGACGACGCCGGGCTCGCCGCGATCCTGTGGTCCGACGCGCCGCCAGTCCGCGAGTGGGCGGCCGCGACCTGTCGCCGGTTCCTCTCGGCCGCCGAGCCGGTGTGACGGCCCGCAGCGCGGCGTCGACGACCGCGTGCGCACGCGGCGCACCGCTTTTAAATACGCCCGGCGAAGCGACTCGTATGAAGGCAGCGCTCCTGCTCATCGTCGGTTTCCTGGGACTGGTTCAGACGCTCGCCCCGCGCCCCGTCGTGCGGGCGTGGACGAAGGTCGTCTACCGCGACGCGGGCGACGCGGAACCCCGAGAGTGGGCCTACGTCGCCGCGCGAGCCGAGGGAGCGGTGCTCGCGCTCGTCTCGATGGCGGGGCTGTACCGCCTCGCGACGGCCGAAGCCGACGACAGTGGGCCGATCCAGGCGTCCGACGAGCCGACGGACGAGTAGCTCGGGCGAGCCCCGCCGCGAGCGACCGCGACCGCGGTTTCCGCCGCTGGGCTCAGTCGTCGCTGGGCTCAGTCGTCGCTGGGCTCAGTCGTCGCTCGGGTCCACCGGTTCCTCTGGGAGTTCGGTCGACGTCTCGCCGTCGGTCGACGTGTCGGGAGCGGCCGCTTCGTCGGACGTCGCCTCCTCGTCGGCCAGATACGACCGGCCGCCGTCCGGACGCTCACCGGTTCTCAAGACGTGGCAGTCGCGGCACCGCGCCTCGTACGACTCCTCGGCGCCGACGAGGATGGTCGGGTCCTCGGTGTGGGCGGGCTCGCCCTCGATGAGCCGCTGGTTCCGTGAGGCGGGTTCGCCGCACACCGAGCAGATCGCCTGGAGCTTGTCGACGTACTCGGCGGTCGCCATGAGCTGCGGGAGCGGCTCGAACGGCTCGCCCCGGAACGTCTGATCGGTGCCGGAGACGATCACGCGGGTGCCGGCGTCGGCGAGCCCGTTACACACCTCGACGAGCGCGTTCGAGAAGAAGTTCGCCTCGTCGACCGCGACGACCTCCGGGTACGGCTCGTCGTCAAGGATCGCCAGCGGCCCGTCGCCCTCGTTATCGACGACGGTCGCGTCCCACTGGCGACCCGTGTGACTGCCGATCGTCGTCTCCCCGTAGCGGTCGTCGACCGCGGGCTTGTACACCGCGACCGACTGCCCGGCGATCTCGGACCGGCGGAGGCGGCGCAACAGCTCCTCGGTCTTCCCCGAGAACATCGACCCCGAGATGACCTCGATCCACCCGGATCGAGTGATGGCGTGCATGAGCGATCGGGCTGGTGCCAGCGACTAAACCGTTTCTCTCCCGGCCCGTCGCAGGGGCGGAACGGCGGTCGGATCGCGGTCAGACGCCGCTCGCGAGCGCGACGACCATCGCGGCGGCGACGACGTACACCGCGGCCGAGACCGCCCAGTCGCGCCGGATCGTCGCGAGCCGCTGCCGGGGGATTCCCCGGGCGCGCGGGAGCGGGACGAGCGCGAAGAAGCCGATCATCAACGCGAGCATGACCGGCGACGCGACGGCGAGCGCGACCGGGGCGCCGACGCCGAGTCCGACCTGAACCGCGGAGACGAGACCGACGAAGAGGAGCCCCGAGCCGCCGCCGGCGACGTAGTGGACCCACGTGGCCAGCCGCTCCGGGGCCCGGTCGACCGACGTGTTTGTGAGCACGCTCGCGGCGACCCTGGGAGCCGTCGTCCCCTCCGGAAGCCGAGGCATCACGCGGTCCATCGCGAGCGTCGCGAGCAGTCCGACGACCGGCCCGAGTGCGAGGCCGGCGAGCAGCGAGAACGTGGCCATCGCCGATCGGTACGGCCGCGACCGGCTTCAGTCTCCCGACGGGTCGATCTCCTCGCCGCCGATCACGACCCGCGAGACGTCCGCGGCGCCCGCCCGCCGGACGATCGCCCGGACGAGGTCGCGCGCGCCCGCGAGGTTGTCGGAGTCGCCGTCGAGGGCGAGCAGGTCCGCGTCGGCGCCGGGCTCGACGACTCCCCGGTTTAGCCCCGCGATCTCGGCGCCGTTGACGGTCGCCATCCGCAGGACGTCGCGCGCGGGCAGGTCGGCCAGCTTGGCGGCGAACTCCATCTCGCGGAACATCGAGGGGGAGTCGAGCATCACGTTATCGGTGCCCAGCGCGACGGTCGTCCGCTCCGCGAGCTCGCGGACCGGCGGCACGCCGACGTTCGTCACGAGGTTCGAGCGCGGGCAGACGACGACCGGCGTGCCGCGGTCTTCGAGGCGTTCGAGATGAATCTGTTCGGCGTGGACCATGTGGACGAGGAAGTCCGGGTCGAGGTCCATCGCCGGGTTGACGTCGTCGGCGTCGCGCTCGCCCGCGTGGATCCCGAACAGCTTCCCCGCCTCGCGGGTCTCCCGCCGCACCGCGTCGAAGTCGGCGTCGCGGGCGCCGGAGGCGCCGTAGCCGTCGGCGACCGAGAGGACATCGGGGTCGTCGCGGCCGAACACGACGGGGTCGATCGCGCGCTCGCCGAAGGCGACGCCCTCGCCGGCGACCGCGTCCCGAAGCGCGGCCACGCCGTCGACGCCGCCCTCGCGGAACTCCAGGAAGGTGGCGGTGCCGGTCGACTCCATGTACCGGAGCGTCCGGGCCATCGCCGCCACCTTCTCCTCGCGGCTCGCCGACCGCAGGAGCCGGTGTTTGAGTCCGTCCGGCGGGGCGACGAGCTCGTCGAGCGAGAGCCCCTCGCCCGCCTCCTTGGCGATGGAGTCGCCGATGTGGGTGTGGGCGTTGACGAAGGCGGGGAGGATCACGTCGTCGCTCTCGACGGACGCCTCTTCGATGCGGACGATCTCGCCGCCGTCGACGACCACCCGTCCCTCGACGGGCTCGAAGGCCTCGCCGACGAGTATCGTCCCCTCCAGATGCATACCTCACGGTCGCCAGCCCGGGGTTAAAACGTCACGGGAACGGGGCGGTGGAGGGCCTCAGCCCCCCTACTCGAACTCGTCGAGCGTCGTCGCCATCGCCCCGCGCACCTCGCTCACGAGCCCGTCCGGGTCGAGGTCGAGCACGTCCGCGGCCGCGCGTCCGACGCGGTCGGTGGCCGGCTCGGGCGCGTACACGCCGAGGCGCCACTGGTTGCGCTGTGCGGTCCGGAGCGCGGAGACCAACGGCGACTGTCGCTCCAGCCGGCGGATCTCGCCGCTGACCGTCACGCGGGCGGTCGACTCCCGCATGGACGGCTCCGGCGGCACGTCGAGGATCACGTGCTCGCGGTCGACGCCGGCCTCCTCGGCGATCTCGCGCTCCAGGCCGACCTCGGCGTCGCGGTCCGCCTCGTGAACGCGCTCTGGGACGTCGTCGTACTCGGCCCACACCGCCAGCTTGTAGAGGTCGCGCTCGTCGTAGCGGCGGGAGAGCTCGCCGGTCGCCCGGCAGTCGCGGATCGCGGCGAGGAAGTCGTGGTCGTCCATGCGCCGGAGATCGGTCGCCGTCGTCGCTGTCGCGTCGAGCAGGTCGCTCGCGGACCGCCGCAGCATCGCCTTCGAGATGCGCGCGACGTGGTGCGTGTAGACGACCGGATTCATCAGCGCGCGGGCGAGCAGGAGGCTCTCCGCGGTCTGGACGTTCCCCTCGTCGAGGACGAGCTCCGGGCCGTCTCCGTCCGGGCCGACGCCCGCCGCGTCGCCCTCTCGCTCGACGAACGTCAGCTCGCGGACGAACCGCTCCGTGTCGATGGTGCCGTACGGGACGCCGGTGTGGTAGGCGTCGCGCACGAGGTAGTCCATGCGGTCGACGTCGAGCTCGCCCGAGACGAGCCCGGCGTACGTCCCCTCGCCGGCGACGAGTCCGGCGATCCGGTCCGGGTCGAGGTCGCGGTCGCGGAGCACCTCGCCGACCGCGCCGGTCGCGAGCAGCTCGCCGACGTCGTCGTGGTACTTCCCGGTCCGGCGGTGGGTGAGCGACTCCAAGTTGTGGCTGAACGGCCCGTGTCCCACGTCGTGGAGCATCGCCGCCGCCTCGATCCGCTCGGCCCGCTTCCCGGCGATGCCGAGGTGGTCGAGCGCCCGGCTGGCGAGGTGGTAGACGCCGAGGCTGTGCTCGAAGCGGGTGTGGTTCGCGGAGGGGTAGACGAGCTGGACCGTCCCGAGCTGTTTCACGTGGCGGAGGCGCTGGACCGCGGGGGTGTCGATCAGCTCGGCGGCGACACCGTCGATCTCGATGTGGTCGTGGACGGTGTCCTTGACCGTGATCATGGGGAGCGGTTCGTCGGCATCTGGTAAAAGGAGTGGGAGGGCCGGCGGCGGCCGGCGGGAACCGCGGCTATTATTTATAAGGGTCGTCCGCAAAGGTCGGTGTATGTACGAGTTGCTCATCGGGATCGATAACGCGACCGACAGCCGCGCGGTCGCGCAGGCGGAGGCCGTCGCCGACCTCCCGCACGCGGCCGACGAGACGAAGGCGACCCTGTGTCACGTGTTCCAAGACAACCCCGAGGGAGCCTCTGTCCACCAGCTGTCCGCGGTGCGGCGCGCCCGGGAGACGCTCGAAGCGGCGGGGGTCACCTGCGTCCACTACGAGGCGAGCGGCGATCCGTCCGACGAGTTGCTCTCGGCCGCCGCCGACATCGACGCGAACGCGATCTGCGTCTCCGGTCGCAAGCGCCGACCGTCGGGGAAGGCCGTCTTCGGGAGCGTGACGCAGGACGTGATCCTCGGGAGCGATCGACCGGTGTTCGCGGTGCCGGCGCCGCGCGAAGAGTGAGCGGGGACGACTGATCGGGGACGCCTGAACGGGTTACGTCCGCGTGCCAACGGTCCGGAGCCCGAGCACGTCGCGCGCGGCCTCGCCGACCGCGTCGACGTGCTCCGGCGGACAGTAGACGCCGAGCGTCCAGCGGCGACGCTCGGCGCTCCGCAGCCCGCCGACGAGCTCGGAGGCGTCCTCCAGCCGCTGCGGGACGCCGTCGACGACGACGGTGGAGCCGGACTCCTTCAACCCGGGCCGAGAGGGGACGTCGACGACCACCGCCTCGCGGTCCAGTCCGACGGCGTCGGCGATCTCGCGCTCGGCGGCGACCTCCTCGGCGTGACCCGCGTCGACGGTTCCCGCCGGCACGTCGGCCAGCCCGACCCACACCGCTCGCTTGTAGAGGTCGCGGCGCTCGATGCGCCGGCCGAGCTCGGGGACGGTCTCGCGGAGCTCGACGAGCAGGTCGTGGTCGGCCATGCGGCGGAACGTCGCAACGTCGGCGTCGGTGCGGTCGAGGTAGCGCTCGCAGGCGCGCTCCAGCATCGCGCCGGCGACCCGCGAGACGTGGTGGCGGTAGACGACCGCGTTCATCAGCGAGCGGGCGACGAGCAGGCTCTCCGCGGTCGGGACGTTTCCCTCCGCGAGCACGAGCTCCGCCCGCTCGGGATCGACAGAGCCGGAGTCGCTGGCTCCGTCGCTCCCGGCCGAGCCGCCCTCGCCCGCCAGTCGGAGCTCGTTGACGAGCCGTCCGGTGTCGACCGTGCCGTACGGGACGCCCGTGTGGTGGGCGTCGCGCACGAGGTAGTCCATGCGGTCGACGTCGAGCTCGCCCGAGACGAGCGCCCCGAGCCCGCCGTCGCCCGCGATCAGCGAGGCGACGCGTTCGGGGTCAAGCCCGTTGCGCTCCAAGACTTGGCACACCTCCCGGTCCGCGTCGGTCAGCAGCCACGCCACGTCGTCGTGGTCGCGCCCGGTCGCGCGCCGGATGATCCCCTCGGTCTGGTGCCCGTACGGGCCGTGGCCGGCGTCGTGGAGGAGCGCCGCCGCGCGGACGTGAGCCGCGGTGTCGTCGTCGAGGTCGAACCCCTCGACGGCGCCGCGCGCGAGGTGGTAGACGCCGAGGCTGTGCTCGAAGCGGGTGTGGTTCGCGGAGGGGTACACCAGCCTGACGGTGGACAGCTGTTTGATGTGGCGCAGTCGCTGGAAGGCGGGCGTGTCGATCAGTTGGGCGGCGAGGTCGCCGAGCCGGACGTGACCGTGGACGCTGTCCTTTATCGCCTTCATCGTCCGGGCGTCGGCCGCAGACTGGTTGGTCGTTTCGACTCGGCGCCGGCGTCGGTCGGGGGGCGAGCCGGCCCGCGGACGACGCGGGCTCGGGGCGGCGACCGTCCGGGGCGGGTCACTCGTCGACGATCTCGACGTCGAACCGCTCCTCTAAGGCCCGGACGACGGAGCCGCCGACGCCGGCCGTCGCGGCGCGACCGTCCTCCACCGCGAACAGGTCGTCCTCGTCGACGTCGAGCTCGTCCGCGAGCTCTTCGACGGTGAGCCCGGCGTCTCGCCGGGCCGCCGCCACCTCGTCGCCGTAGCCGGAGACGAGGTACGGGAGGCGGTCGGACTCGTAGCTCGTGCCGTCCTCCTCCCAGTGCTTGGAGTCGCCGGTCACGGAGTCGTACATCTTTGCCTGCTTCCGCGCGAGCTCCTTCTTCCGGCTCTCAGATCCGGACGACTCGGCGCTGGCGCCGCCCGGGCTCCCCCCGGAGCTACCGCCGCGACTGCCGCCAGAGCCGGAGCCGCCCCCGCCCTGCGGCGCGTTGCCCGCGTCGTCGTGCGGCCGGCAGTCCGAGCACACCAGCAGCTTCGCGCCGGCGACCGTGGCCCGCTGGAGCTTCGTGGTCTCCCGCCCGCAGAGCTCACAGGCGTCGCCGTCGTCGCCGCCGCCGCCACCGCCCGTTGAGTACTTCGTCATACCGCGAGTGGTAGACCCGGACGGTTAAAAAGTCGTGGAGGGGCGGCCCATCGGGCGAGCGGCGGGTCGACGGCGACTGTCTCACGCCCCGCCCGGTCCGAGGTACCCCCACGCGAGCAGTCGGTCGCCGTCGCCGTCGACCCACCGCTCGCCGATGTCGTCGCGGTAGTACATGTTCGGCATCACGACGTCGTCGATGCGACCGTACGCCTGCTCGCGAGCGGCCTGCATCGTCTCGCCCGTTCCGGTGACGACGATCGGCATCCCGCTCTCGCCGGCGGCCCGCCACTGGCCGTCGACCCGCCTCGCGTCTTCGAGGTGGATTCCCTCCCTGCTCTCCGTCTCGAACACCACGGCGGCGTTCCGCGAGTTCTCGTCGTACGTCTTCTCGTCGTCGAACGGGAACGGCGGGAGCACGATGCGCACGGCGATCTGGTAGCCGTTGTGGACCTCCACCTCGGGGTCGTTGCCGTGCGCGAGGTCGTAGAAGAACTCGCCGGTGGACGACTCGATCGACTCCTCCTGTAACGCGATCGTCGGGTACCCGAACCGCGGCGTGAACTCCAGCGGGTAGATCCCGTGCTCGTTCACGATGCAGTTGATGTCGATACTGCCGACGTACCCCTCGTCGGCGAGCCAGCCTTCGATTTTGCCGAAGGTTTCTTCGAATAACTCGTTCTGGCCCGCCCAAAACATCGAAGTCCCCATCTCGCCGGTCGAGGGACCGATGTTCCCTGGGAACAACTTCTTGTGCTCGTATTTCCAAGATCTATTATACAATAATTACTGGGGATTCGGGTTGGTTAGCTCATTTGATTAAGAGTTTACGGCTCTGTTGAGATCCTTTTCTTCAGATAGAATCTTAACTGAAACAGCTGGTCGCTGAAGAGTGCGTTTCTACCGATACGCTCCGGAAAACAACTATCATGAGGGGCTGCCAATCAGTCTTCTATGGCGTCACTTGGAAATTTGTATCTCACCAACCGTGCGGACGAACAGTCAGTCGGTGCTGCGCTACGAATTGATAAATCACCGGTGGAAAACCATCAAATAGATGTAAACGACGATTGGAAGGTTGAACTTGCGGACTCTAGTCAGTATGCTGTAGCTCGGGGAACTATAGACGTTGATACGGAAGAAGAAGCCCTGTCGCACAGTCATTCAGCCCTTCAGCAAGCATTAGATATTCTAAGCATCCAAAACGATGATCAACTGAGGGTTGAAAATGCGGATTCAAGCCGGATTGTCTGGTGGGAAAGTGACGGTTCACAGCATCTCCGAGTCGTCGAAATCAGTGACGTATCGGTTTCGATGGAGGCGTCAGCTACGGTGATTGATGAAGATGGTAATGAGGTAGAAATTGAATCAGATCCGACAGAGTGGCACGAGAGTCTTCGATATTTCCGGTTAGCACAAAACACCGATGACTTGTTTGATGCCTATCGCAATCTATTCTTGGCACTTGAACTGATTCTCAGCGAGCGCGTTCCGATCAATTCCGGTGAACGTGAGTCTGATTAGCTGAAACGAGCTCTAAAAGACGTGCATAGCAGTATTGGGGTAGACAACTATGCAGACGACCCGGGCAATCCTATTGATTCAATTTACAAGTCCCAGTATGTTGGTATTCGGTGTGAGATGTTTCATGCGAAGAAAAGCAAGGATCGACTTCTCCCACATGATGAAGATGACAGGCAAAAGGTTGAGGAGGCGATTGGCGATCTCGCTCGGCTAGTAGTTGATACAGTCAAGGATACGATATCTGTGAATCGTGCTTCCGGAGCTATGACTAACGTTGGATTTGAGCAAACGATGCAGTGGATGAAGTCGGAACAAGGTGCTGAAGTGCTGGTTTCAAGTGATGATTCACCAGTACATAAATCGGAATCAGTTGAGCATGAGGCGTGGACACCGAGGGTTTCGCTTCCAACGGAGTTCTCTGAGGAGTTGAGTGAGCCAGGTTTGATGGCTGTGCTTGGTCAGGATGATCCGGAGGATCATTTTGATGGACAGTCGATCTATCGTCTCGGATTAGTACAAAAGAGATCAGACAGTGATGGTTTAGTGGTTGTTAGCCCTGTTTCTGACGGTCTTTCGGTGAATGGTATCGATGTTCTTGAGGTCGGGATTGGGATTCAACTGAATAACGCAAATTCAGTGAGGACCGATTTCCCAAGCTGAAAGTTTGGATTTGAGTTCCTTCGACGTTCATTGTCAGACCAATCTGAAGAGTCCAACCCCCAGTCTGGCTTTATTGTGGATTAGGTGTGCTATTTTTATTCATCGGCGTAACAGGATTCTCAAAGCGGTAGTTCGCATATACAGACCGTAACGAGGACAAAATAGACCACCTGCTGAGGACCTGATGAAGCCGATTTATACTATTGGAAGCTGTTCGGTCATAGTCAAAAAAACAAGCATATAAATGACTGCCCAGATCGATAGCTTCCAAACCGGCTTCCTGAACTCTTCGTACGAATTGCTCCCATATGCGACGTATTGATAACAAGAATGGTCGTGTGCAAATACAATACCGGGCAAAGCAAATGGGACAAAATTATTTCCGCTAGAGATTCCCAGAATTATTGAGGGGACTCCGATTAGAATCGCACCCACTACGACAATCAAAACTTTCCCGAAAAATTTCTTCTTGTTAATATCAATCTCACTCAAGTCAGGAATACTGGTATCAACATACTTAGATATACGCTTCCAAGAATCACGATCTTTTCTCGCCCTAGATCCCCAATAAGCTATTATTTTTATGTCGCCCCAAAGACCTGCGAACTTATCCCCTTGATTTTGTTTTTCATCGAATTTTGCATACCACCATATCAGATAGTCTCTAAATATGAACTCTTGGAATACTACTAAGACCATCAGAAGTGTCGGTGATGTAATTGAAAATACAAGAATTTCAGAGATGCCGTATATGCCAGATAGATACTCTGAAAGTGAATAAAGCAGTATGATGACACAAACAGTAGTGGCAAATTCAATAGCCCATATCGTTCTCTTCATAATAACCTTTACAGGAGCATATGGACTGGCAATGGCTATTCTTCTTACCAGCGTGATAGTTAGAACCGAAAATGCTGCCAATTTTCCCAGCCACTCAGCGTTTGATATTGGATATGTGATTACAGCTGTAGCTAATAGTGCAGCAAAGGCGATCTCGAAATCAACGCTACTCTCCGTATCATCCTTTGCAAAAAATTCGTCAGCGAGATCTTTTTGATTCTGACGGGACATTCCTTCAGGAAAATAGTAATATTACATGACTAATCAATGTAATCTTTCTACACTCTAAGAACTCTGTACTGAGTGATTGAGAGTGTGGAAACATCAACTGCTGAGGATCCCAACAGAGCCGAGTTTACCTACAATTGTCTCTCAACTTATGAAGTACCGAAGAGTCGGAAGCACTCAACACTGTAGTCAGGGCACTCCATCACGAACTCGACTCACCGAACCGGTGAGATAGATACTGAGTGGCTGTCTCTTTGTCGATAAACCCCTCAACAGTCATATCAAGAACACACTCAATCACAATCTCCTTTCGCATCACTCGATTCTGCCCTACTTCGTGTACATTACTCGACTGCCGGGAAACAACACTATCTTCAGTGCCTTGATCGACAAGGTCCGACATCGAGTATATCTCATTAACTCCTACTTCAGAGAGTCGAACGATTTCATGTTCTCCGATGGGGAGACAATGAGGGTTGGAATAGGTTCGAAAGTATTTCTCGGAACACATTGGGAGCCAGCGCTCACACGAAAGACAATGTCTTCGGTATTTGTTTCCGGCACGGGGCTGCTGTTCCATCTCTTTGTCGAGAACCGGGACCACCTGGTTCTCGTGACAGTATTTGCATTCTTCCATGGACTGTGTCAATAGCGAAGAGCAGCTCTATAAAGAAGTAGAACAACAACGCAGACTGCGATCACTCCAAATCTAAGCACCCTAAATCTTCCAACGCGTACCGCTTGTTTCGGATTCGGAGCCCTCATCATCATTGAACTCTAGCGCTTCACAACACATACAAATAATCAAACATCTCTGCGCCAACGTTCATACTATCCAACACCGCCCCCGAAATCAGCTACAAGACTACCTATCCCCGGGACATTATAGCGGGGAATAATAGGATAATTCTGGTTCAGCTGAGGATGGAGGTATATTCTTAGCAGATTTAATCACATCTCATGCGATTTTGGGGTGCGTCTCAGCTATCAACCGCACCACATTCGGCCGTAATTTGGAAAAATGTGCTAAGCGCTACTTAAAGAGTCTAAAATAGCCTATCGACCAATAATCAATAGAACTGCCTGAAAGAGCAGTAAATCAGCTAAGACTGATTCTAAGTTGTTTAATAATGCCCGCAATCTCATCTAAAACAATATATTATTTGATATATTCGTTCAAATCGCACCAACTATGAGGCTGATATCCCTGCTTTTGCTAGGCGGATTCGGAAGCTTTCTCCGCAAGTTACGGTACGTGAGAAGAAAATCAAAAGCATCACCGAGAGCACCGCTTTCAGCAAGTTGAGTCTGAACTTCAGACGGTCGATATCCGTCTTTCTTTCGCCTACTGACATCAATGTCGAACTGTTCGATCGCAGAAAGTCGTGATAGAATCGCCGGGAGGTGTTTCCCGTTCGGTGTGACGAAGTACCGGTCAATTCGATCGGGAAACGCGGCGAGTTTCTCGACTGTTCCCTGGGCCCCATCTGTATCACCGGATTTCGTTTCGACTTCGGCAACGACGACTGGTTCGCCCTGAGAAAATCCCACGACGTCTAGGCGTTTCTTCGATAGATGTGATACGTCGTCCCAACAGGTAGTCGGCTGTAGCCGCCAGACATCACAGTATCGAACAACGCGGTCAACATCAGACCGAGAAGCGACAAGGAGCGCAACGAGGTCAATCCCGACCCTGTGTAGCGTATTTTCTGAAGGCGAGCGTTCGCCCCAGCCGTCGTTGCTGACGTTCGGAATTCCGAGCTGTTTACGGGCCTTCCACGGCACCGAGTAATATGTTTGAGGAGTGTTCGGCTGAGAGAGCAAACCCAGACTTTTGAGCCGATCCACATCAACATCAAGTTTCGACCCGTCAGGTTGGTCTCGGAACGACGCCATACTTTGCGTCAGTGAATACGACCCGATCCGTCGCTCCATTGCTAAGCCGATACGTGTGAGAAAGAGTGCCTCGGCTGCCGATATGCCATCAATCTCGGATGGATTTATAAGTGGTTGAACAGCTTTTACCCTCCTGAATTCGGAGTTCATTTCGCACGCAGCAGCTCGATGTGCGTCTTGGATGGCACTAGTATATTCTTCGGATTGGAACGGTCGATCCAAATCAGAGAGGCCCAGTCGAATTGCGTCTGACGAGGGAAGACCAACGTCCACCTCTCTCAACGTAACGAGTTCGTGTCTGTATCGCTCCCAAGGGAGTGTTTTTCTTCGCGGGTAAAATGGAGTAAATTGTGGAGCAGGTACTTCATACGCGTCGCCCGAGTTTGAAGCCGTGAAGCCATCGTCAATCGCAGCGTCTAGAGCGTTTTCGAGTGTTTGTTTATTTTCGATGTCGTTACCAGGTCGATCAGGCGAAGGAAAGAACTGACAGACCTCATCAAACAGGGTCGTGAGAGGTATTGACTCGTTGAAATTGAGTGTTGAACTCGCACGAATGGTGTCGGTGACTGTAACGAGGCGCTTGTCTGGCCGAGGAAATGGATCCTCGGTATCCGGATCAACTAATGGATTGTCTGAATCCGAGCCATAATGGGTGCCATAAGCTCGAGTTTCTCTGTATTTCAACTCGCGTCGAATCCATGATCGGACTTGGGGTGTGATATCGACATATCGCTGAATGTCGTTCTTAGAAAAGATTGCATAAGCAAGGTTGGCGAGTCGGTACCACCCGTGGTACGCATAATTAGCAAGACGCATTAAGACCACATCGTCGGGAACGAAGAGATAGTCACGCTGTCTGGTGAGTGGTGGGGGGTCATCAAAATTGAACTCTGGGAAGAACAGTGGACGATCAAGTGGTCCAATAAAGGTCCGCGCACTTGCGTGGCTCAACGGGATTTTGAAACCATCATCACATCGAATCACGCGGTCCACGTATTGGGATTGTCGTGACTCCACAGATTTATCTTCCGAGTGGTAGGTTCGAGCAGCGACGAGTCGGTTCGACGAGGCCTGCTCTGAATCCGGTGCCAGCAGTATCGCTACGATCTCTCGTTGTAATGGATCCGAAATCAGATTTTGAAACGCATACAGTACATCGTACACGTATTGATCTCGAACGTGTTCCCCCGTGTAAGACAGCCCAGGAGAATTCCGGAATGGTCGTGTCATCATCCTGCGTTCAGAGCTATGCTCAGGATACTGATCATACACATATGTCCCGCGGAGTGGATCCGCAAATTCGACACGAAGAGCGGTTATCGCGGCGAACGTAGCGATTTCGTGGAACGATTCGACAGTAGGGGGTTCTTCAATTCCATCTATCGACTTCACCGCCTTCACACCATACTCATCGAGGCGTTTTCCAAATCCCTCGCCAGTATCATCAAATAACGCGAAGAGTTGCCGCAGCTGCCTTCGCGTACAGTCTAACGAGAGGAGAGTTGCGCGTTGTACGTCGAGGTACCGGTCTGGTATCTCAAGCATAGGTTGGGACTGAGATGAGGTTGTCTAAGGTGTCGACTCCTTCATCGAGGAATCTCCGACGAGGGAGAAGCGCCATTCCATCGAGGAGGGGAATCTGTCGAATGAGTTGTTCGTGTAATTTCTGTACGTTCGGAAGCGACCGGTATCTCTCTCTCGACTCTGGGAAGACCCCGGGGCAATCCGTCAGTTTGCTACACTTCAGGAAATGGAGAAAGTCATAGATTGACTCTCGGTTCGGCAGAACGAGGAGACCTGTGGCTGCGGTTTTCCCGATCTGAGCGGCCTGTAGATACGTCTCGAATGGCGACTCTTCCCACTCTGTGACGACTCCTAGGTATCGGAGTCGCTGACCATCGGTAGTGTATTCGAATCCTGCGACATCAAATCCGAGTACGGGGAGACTCGACGAGGTCTCTTTAGAGGAATCGTAATCTGAGTGCGAGTAGATGAGGTGTGGCGAGATCGCCCAGTCAACGTTCGGCAAGCGGAGTAATTGCGTCTTCATCCGACAGGCCACGAGGTTATGATCTCTATGGGCATCTATTATGGCCCTTCCATCGAATGGCTTGAAATCAGAGTACGGGTGAGATGCGTTCTCCGGATACGTATCGACCAATTCGACATCCCACATCTGCCTGAACTCTGCCGTCGTACTGTAGACTTTCGAGCGGTCGACACGCCGCTTAATTATCCACTTCGAGTCTAGGGCATCTGGTTGTACGCCGTAATGATTTGCACAGACCTCACACAGGTCCTTTGTAAAACCGCGACGAAGTCCACCGTATCCTGGGATCAACCCGTACTGATCGAGAAACACTAGGTGGGCAAACACCCTCGCTGGTGTGACCTCCTTTTCTTTTTGTTTGATTCGTTGTTCGCTGGCTTTGATCCCTGCGAGGACGCCGAGAACCAATTTGTCATGATGCAGCAGTAGGTCTTGGCGGAACGCTTCCGCCAGCCACTCTTGAGGTCGAATGTTGTATGGTGTATTGGAAAGGTATTCGCCGAAGCCTGTCGAATCAGTCTGAATTAATGATCTGAGTGCCGGATACAAAGGCTCGAATGAGATGCCATCGTTCCCCATAACGTGAGGTGTGATATGTGTCTCAGGAGATCGATGTCTCGGGAGCAGCCATTTTTGCGCAGTAAGCTGCCGCTCAAATGAGACCACTTCTGGGGAATGACAAGGAGTTTCGTTCTCACCGTACTTGCGGCCACAGACAGAGCAAGTTCGCTCTACAAAATCAGTTAGTTGCGGCTGCTCGTTCTGGCTTCCTCCGTTCTCTTCTCTTTCCGTATTGCTCCACATACTGAATCTAAATTTGTGATCGAATTTAAAGGTCTGCCCAGAGATATTGCTACGCTTCTGTTACTGTTCCGTCTATCTAACCGCAAAATTATAAAAATAGATTGAGGGGTCTGTAGGCCCTTAGTGGATCATTGGGAATGGGTTCACGCTCCCCGAGCCAGCAGTCCTTGCTGTTACTCTCCCGGCTTCGTCCCGGTCCGCAGGTTCTCCCGATACTCTCCCCATGCTTGGTACATCTCTGTCCGTTCCGCTTCCGTCATCGTCTCGTGTTCGGCTTCGTCGTAGAACGGGAGTTCCTCCTTTTCAGGAACTGACATCACCTGCTTGAGTGGGTAGATTTTCTTGTAGTAGTTCTCTAACACCCATTCCTCACCGTGCTCATCGACTGCTTTCTGAATGTACGGGGCGGCCTCCGAATATTCCTCGGCGAGTTTGTCAGTCATAGCAATTGTGTCTTAGGTAGTTTGAGATGTTCCGATACGTGGACGGGTCAGCAGTCAGGCGTCCGTGAACTCACTGAGTGAGTGGTTCGGGCTACTACTGTTCCACTTCCCGATTTGGATGAGTTCGAATGTCTCAAGTGGAGCGTCGATCGTGTCGGCGAGCCGCGTCTGAATCGCAGAGGGCAGGCTCTCGATGGGAATCGCCGTGAGCGCGTGCTGAGTAAGGTGGTAACTCGATGCGAGGTTCGTCGGGGCGACAAGAATCACGCGTTCTCCATCGACATCGTCGAGCGCGAGTTGGGCATCCCGGTACTGGTGGACAGTCACATTCAATTCATCCACGGGAAAGAGGTAGTCAGCAGCCCCAAATTCGATACTCGCCCCTGCTGACTCAAAATGCCCTTTGAGCATAACTATGTACAAATATATGTTCTATAGACATTAACGTTGTGGTGAATGAGATGGTGATCTGTCCCACTACGGGCCATGCTCCCCAGTTTGAATAGCCCGCCCGCTACAGCAGAACCTGTGTCCCGAGATCTCTACGACTGTACAGCGGCTGAACTCGCAACAGGCTCTGTCGAACATCTCTCATACGACACTCCACCAAGTACTGCTGCCGAGTGGCTCGAAACGAACGGGTACGACGCCGCGCCGATCCAACGACAGGGCGACGCGGTCGGGTTCATCCACGAAGACGACGTCACTGCTGACGATGACGGCGATACACTCGAGGAGCATCTCACCCCGCTCACAATTGACTACATGATGAGCGGAGACACCGCGTTTGAGGACGTCCTTGCTGCGCTTATTGAGGAACCGGTTTACTTTCTCGGCGGCCACAGCCGCATTACTGGGATCCTCACCCGTGCCGACCTCAACACGGCCCCAGTACGCATCTACCTGTTCGACCGCATCACCTATCTCGAAGAGCACCTCCGCGAACTCATTCTTGAGCACGCACCCAATTGGAAACAGACGCCAGTCACTGTTGATGAGCTCGACGACATCGAGGACCGATACACAGACGCACAAGCTGCTAACGTTGAGTTGGAGGAGATCCACTACGCACAGTTCTCTACGTTAAACACCATCGTCTCGAACGTCGAAGCCTGTTGGCAAGCCTGTGGGTTCTCAACGACAGCGCAAGCAGGGTCTCGACTTCACGAGATCACAGACCTCCGGAACGACGTTGCTCACGCCAATCTTCTCGTTGAAAATACCGATAGCGATGGGTTCCTCAATAGCGGTCGTACGACCGAGAATCTGTCTACTACGCTTGCGAATATCAACCGAATTCTCACTAATCTCCAAGAAGGCGGGTACGCTCCGGATACAGTAGAATGACACAGTCTGCGAGTCCGGGATTGAGACCGCAGTGCGGCGTTGACATCAAACCGATATCACACGACGCCAAGCACGAACGATTTTATATGAATGGTGACAGTCTCACACGTTGACCCATTCAAAAGACGAGTCGTATGAGGCGCTCAGGAACCACCTCGAACAATTGAGCGGGGCAGTCCAACAAATTCCTACGCCGCCATCCAATCCGGAATCCGTGTTGTCGATTCTTGGCGAGGCACGATCAGAAACGTCGTGGGAAGCACTTTTGACGTATTTTTTGAACCCCACAGCACCGCATGGGATAGATACCGATATCCTATCAGCGTTTTTCGACACGATTTCGGCGACAACACAAAGTAATCTCTCTCCACGGAGTCATCAACTCTCGGAGGTTGAAATCGAAACCCAAATTGTAGCCGATGACGGGGTTCCTGACCTCCTTTTGTGGGTTCCCGACGAGTGGTTCTGTTGTGTCGAACTCAAATCACACTCCGCGGAGTCCAACGATCAAACGCTTCGGTACGCGACATCTGAGTCACTCGGTCCACTCACTGTCGGAGACTTCGATCCGACTGACCGGCACTATCTCTACCTCGTTCCGGAAGCGACACCGCCGCCAGCGAGCGACGCGTTTGCCACCCTCCACTGGGAAGCGGTTGTCGGTCAGATGCGAACGGTACTCAACGAGAACCGCGGTCGGTATCCGGTAAAAAGCAGCGCACAATTAGCGGACTTCCTCGACACAATCGACGATGAACTCAACATGACGGATCAAGAACGATATCAGCGCGAGAAAGCCCAACTCGTTATCGACCACAATGACGCTCTCCAAGAAGTACTCACAGCGCTTGATGACGTCGTTACGGCAGAAATCGCTTCATGGCAGGATGATTTTGCAGATGTAGCCGATTCGTCATGGAATGCCGAGCTCGCCGGCAACAAGTACGCTCGTGTATATCGTGACGAGTGGGTACGCCCAACAAAGGGATCTGCTGCGGATCAGACGCCAGTCGTAGTGTATGAACTACAGATCGATGCTGATGCGTTGCGAAGCGGCACCCCGCAGATAGAACTGAAGCGGACCAGCGACACTGCTGACCCACAGCGCGTATACAATGCGCTTTATCAGGAGTCTATCCAAGAGGAACTTCAGTCGCTTGCCCCTCGGCATGACGTGCGGATTCGAGGCCAGTCGGACAAAGTCCATACGCTTGAGACGAACATTGATATCGATCTCGCTGGCGGGGATACCATCGGCGGTCAATTCGCCATACGCGTCAACGAGCTTGGCCCGATCAATCGGGTCATCGATCAGTTTGTTGCCGATCTCGACTAACCTGACTTACGACATTTTGTCCCCTTATTAAGCGGCTCTGTGGGCCGAAGCAAATTCAATAATCTTCGAGATTCGGTGCTGTCGGTTACGGCTAGTGAGATTCAGCTTCGTCCGTCTCAGCCCGTCCGTGTCGTCTATCGATCTCATCGAGCATGTCGAGTGTTTTGCGGATCGATGCCCGAACCGCGTCGCTTCGATTGACGAACTTTCCTTCGTCGCCGACGTGTTCATCAAGGTCATCAAGCAGTTCCTGGGGGATTTCGACGCTGACCTTCGGCATACACTCGTATTCGCAGAGGAATATCTTCATAGTGTTGCACAGCACACTAGACACTCTAGAGGTCCTGTACAATACGCCCACAGCAATCTACAAAATCAAGCACTGCGAACAACCAACCTAACAAAACGAGTCAGAGCCCACCGACGCTGACAAGTACACCGAGCAGTACGACCGCGACGAGTATCACTACACCAACGGCGAGCAGCGTGTTCTCCATGGCTTTCTCGTAGAACGGCATGGCCTCGTACTGGTCTTGGAACGCATCCCGATTCGACTCATCATAGAAGTACTTCGTTTTTAACGCGAACCGTTCGGTCACCGCACAACCGGTACAGACTGGTGTGCCCTCCAACCGTTCGGTTTTGATATGCGAGTCACAGTTGATACTGCCGCAGTTCGCACAGAACGTGTAGATAGCGTCGGTCCCAGCAGTATTACAGTGAACGCACTGGTGGACCCCATCTTCACTGGTTACGCGTGAGGGCCCCGCCGCGAAATACTCGTACGGGTATGAGTACTCCTGTAGCTCGATCGTGTGCCGAACCTGCGGTAGGTACACCGGTTGGATCGACTGAACAGAGATGTCGGAACGTGCCGGTTCGCACGTTTTCGTGTATGTGACGTTGTTATCGCCGGTGTAGGAGACGGTCGTCGTGTGACGCTCTCGGAGCTGCTCGACCGTCCACTCTTTGTATTCGGTCTGGGTCTGCCCGAACCGGCGCTCCTCAATCGCATCGAACTCACTCTCGAATCGGCCCGTATCAAGAGCGACTGTCGCGGTGAGATTTTCGACGACAAGCTTCGACACGTCACTCGACGCGATACGTGACTGGCCGCGCTCTGCGTGGACGACGAATCGGGAGCGGTCGTTAATTCGATGAACGACGCCGACCGACGTCTCGAAGACCGCGTTCGTGTCGGCTGTCACGGCGACAACCGGGCGAAACGTGACCGCGGAATACGGTTTGGGAAGGTCTGCGGAGTCGATGTTGTCGATATCGCGGAACGCCGCCGTAGCCGGTGCGTTCACTGTCGTCGCCGGATCATACGGGCGGAGCGTCTCGTCGCACAGAATTTCGATCCGGCCGTTGTACAGGTCTAACCCGATGTCGTCAGCGATCTCGCGGAGGTCGCTACCGTCAATCAGTTCGATCGGGTATGGGTCGTCATTTCGGTGGAGTCGCTCGGCGTATTCGATCGCTGGGCCAGTGAACCGACCAGTCGTCGCCACCATGCCGCGCTTCGGCCCGTCGAACTCGAACGTCGCAATCGCAGAATGCAGTTTCTGTACGACTGGCCGGCCCACCGTCCCCGTGTGCTTACACTCGACGACAACCGCCCGGCGGGTTCCGTCGACGACCTCCTCCATGAGGATGTCCCGCCCCTCGTCGGCCGTCCGCTCGGCCTGGCGGACGTTCTCGTACCCGAGGTTCCGGAACACGTCCTCCATCACGTCCTCGAACTCGAACCCGGACAGGTCATCGAGAACCGGCATATGAGCTGTACGATACGTTAGCGCTTCGTCGTATATACCTTCCTTGAGAATTGGTATGCGGACCGTAATTCAACGCGGTCGTTGTGAACTTTCAGCTCTGCTGAAACCCTCTTGATTCGATATTATCGCTACTGAAACATCAGACCCAGATGAGACCAATGAGTCCGATGGCGATCATAGCGACCCCGACCAAGAGTATTAGTGCCTGCCGAGAACCGACCGCATCACGGAGGTACATATGCGGCCTTACGGTGGGCGCAACAAAATAATGCCGTCTGCTAGAGATACACAGCAGAATAAAGTGCTCTTCGTCGCGTCTACAGTGTACGGTCTTCAAATGGAGATTTCAGAGGAACTTCAGTGTCTGTTCTCGGGGAAGATCGAAGAGCGTGATGGGTCATATGTCGTTAAGATACCAGAGCAAGAGCTCCGCCTTGGCGAGCTACAGGCAAACGAGACGTACCGTGTAGCTGTTCTGCCGGCACCCACGACCAACGAGGCAACCAACACTGACGCTACCCCAAAACCAGAGCAAGCGCCACAGACGCCCCCTATCGAGGAGGGCGAACAACGCACCGTCGAAATCGAGGATATTGGCGACCAAGGCGACGGTATCACGCGTGTTGAGCGCGGGTTCGTCGTTATTGTTCCCGACACGAAACAGACTGAGCGTGTTACCATCGAGATTACCGATGTACGCGAAAATGTCGCTTTCGCGGAAGTTATCGAGCGCGTCAGTTACTACGAGTAGTCTGAAGCGTTCATCCTCTTTGTCGGGGGACAGGACTGCCTGACCGATACGCACACTTCAGCGACGAACTGTTTCACACGGTATTGTGTCTGGTGAGTAGGATTTCACAGCGCCACAGAGCCTCTAATCTCGATTACGATGGGCCAATCAGTTGTCGCGGTCGATATACTGACGTTCCCACTCAACCCGTGCCTCAATCTCTCTGGTCCCTCGACGAGTGGTCGTGTACTCGTTGGTTCGCCGATCGCGCTGGCTTTTCTCAACGAGTCCTTTCTCGACAAGCGTGTCGAGGTTTGGATACAGTCTGCCGTGGTGGATTTCCTTTTCGTAGTAGTCTTCGAGTTCGTCTTTGATGGCAAGCCCGTGTGGATCATCGAGGCCAGCAACTACATACAACAGATCTCGCTGAAACCCAGTGAGGTCATACATATCTCAGTAGTGTGTATCCGTCTTTTGAAATACTATTGATTTTGGAATAGTGAGCTCTTACATGCTGTGACCGCCTCCATTTTGCGCGACGTTTCGAACATCTTGGAAAGATGAGAGGGAATCTCGTGGTTAGTTCGTACTCTCGGCTTCTCAGCGTATTCTGCTAATTAGCAGGTTCAAACGTGTAGCAACCAGCGGTCAGAGGCGCTCTGGTCGCTCAGCAGATGCGATCAGACCGTGTGACCTAGCACTGTTGAAATCCTCAGCAGCTGATAGTTTATTTACGTCGTGCTGAAAAGAGGACGCGGGCTGTGTTTAGACGCTAA
>NZ_NHPG01000153.1:246-6847 GCF_002252965.1 Halorubrum sp. Ea1 | reverse complement strand
CGGCGTCGCGGTCGGCGGGAGCGCGCTCTCGACGACGCTCACGACGCTCGTCGTCGCGCTGCTGGTCGGCGGCGGCGTGGTCGCGAGCGCGGTCATCGCCGGCGACGTGGAGTTCTTCGCGAACGCCGACGGCGAATAGGAGGAGTAGGAACTCTGAGTCGATTGTTTATAAGTGGAGAGTTGCGGATCGGCAGAGAACATCTACAAAGCCCCAGCCGCGAGGGCTCGCGCGGCTCGCTGCGCGCTTCAGTCGCTCGCTACGCTCGCTCCTTGCAGTGCTTGCGTCGCCGTGCTTCGCCCTCGCGGCTGCCCCTTTGAGTCCCACCCCGCACAGCAACCGCACCTCACACCTCCCCAGCCTCGTCGCTCGCTTCGCTCGCTCCTCCCTCGCGCACGCTCCTCGCGGCCGCCGATGGCGGCCGCTCGGAGGCGCGCGCCACCGCGGTCCTGAGTTCCGATCGATCACCACCGTCACTCAGGGCTACTTATAAATCGGATCGGCAGTCGACGGTCCGCGGGTCGGTTTAAAAAGCAGAGTGGAGACTGCGGCGTCGACCGCGGTGTCGGGCGCGCCTCAGGCGATCTTCTCGTACTGCTCGGAGAGCTTCTCCGCGGCCTCGTCGAGCAGGTCGGCCTCGTACTCGTCGAGGTCCCACTCGACGACCTCCTCGACGCCGTTCGAACCGAGCTTCGCGGGGACGCCGAGCGCGGTGTCCTCGTAGCCGAACTCGCCGTCGAGCACGACGGAGCAGGGGAGCACCTCGCCGGTGTCGTTCAGGATGGCCTCGACGGTGTGGGCGACGCCGGTGGCCGGGCCCCACTGCGTGGCGCCCTTCCGGCTGATCACGTCCATGGCGGACTCCTGGAGGTCCGCGAGGATCTCCCCCTTCTCGTCGGCGTCGAACTCGGGGTCGCGGCCGTCGACGCGCACCTTCGAGAAGGCGGGCGCCTGCGCGTCGCCGTGCTCGCCGAGGATCGTCGCCTCGACGTTCTTGACGGGCGCGTCGAAGCGCTCGGAGAGGACGTAGCGGAAGCGCGCGGAGTCGAGCCGCCCGCCGAAGCCGACCACCTCGTGGCGGTCGCGGTCGCCCGCCTCGTACAGGTGGCGGTTCAGGAGGTCGACCGGGTTGGAGGTGGTGACGGTGACGAAGTCGTCGTTGTGCTCGGCCAGCGACGAGCCGATGTCCTCCATGATGGGCGCGTTATCGCCCGCCAAGTCGATCCGGGTCTGCCCCTCCTTCCGCGGGATCCCGGCCGTGATCACGACGACGTCCGAGCCGGCGGTGTCCTCGTATTCGCCCTGCCGGACGGTCGTGTTCGAGTCGTAGGCGATCCCGTGGTTCGCGTCGGCCGCCTGCCCGATCGTCGTCTCCCGCTGATCCGGGATGTCGACGAAGACGAGATCGTCGACAACGTCGCGCAGCGCGAGGTTGTAGCCGGCCGCTGCCCCGACGGTCCCCGCCGCACCGATGACGCTAACTTTAGTCATACCGTCTGAAATCGCGGCCGGCCGGCGAGTAAACGTTTCGGAACGCCGTGATCGACGGTGCCGAGGGCGGGCGTCGACCTCGGCGACGCCGGGAACGACTCCGCGAGCCGCGTCGCGAAAACCCTAACTCGGGGCGCGACCCACTCTCACCCAGTGCCGACGTTCCGCTACCCGTGTCCCGGCTGCCGGACGACCAACAGCCTCCACGACGCCGACTGCGACTTCGAGGGCGTGAGCTGGCCGACCATCGAGAAGGCGTACACGGACCTGTTGACCGTTCTCACCGCCGAGCCCGACGGGATGGCCGAGTCCACGCTGCGCGAGGCGGTCCACGGCGACTGGGGCGGGCTCCGCAAGGCCGCGCTCGACGCCTTGGAACGGGAACAGCGCGTCGTCGAGGAGGGCGGTCGCCTCCGCCTCCTCACCGCCGCCGAATTCAAGGAGCTCGTCTCGGAGCCGACCCGCGACCCCATGCGGACCGTCTACGAGCACGGCTCCGTCCCGGGCTGTCACGACAACGCCGTCTTCGCGATGGTCGCGTGGTACGAGATGGTCGGGCTCTCGTGGCCCGAGACCCGCGAGAACGTGGTCGAGTGGCTCCGCGAGTCCGGCGCGTGGGACCGCGGCGGCTTCAAGGAGTCGACGCCGGAGGAGCTCGTCGACGCCAAGCGCCACGTGTACGACGAGGGATACGGCTGGAAGGAGAAGGGGCAGTCCGCGAAGCGCGTCATCGAGCGACACCTGTAGCGGGCGGGAGCCGGCGGCGAACGCCGGAGCGGGCCCGTCCGCCTTTTTAAGTTCACGCGCGTCCTCTCGCCACCGTGACACACCCGGAAGCCGGCGTCGCATCGATCGACGGCGACGTCGGCGGGGACGTCGGTGCCCCCCCGCCGGACGCCGACCCCGACGCCGGCGAGAGCGACGAGCCCCCGCGGCCCCCCGCCGTCGCCAACCCGCGGCGCGCGCTCGCGGTCGTGATCGGCGTCGTGTTCATCGACCTGGTCGGCTTCGGGATCGTGATCCCGATCTTACCCTTCTACGTGCGGTCGTTCGGCGTCAGCGACGCCTTCATCGGTCTCCTAGCGGCGTCGTACTCGCTCGCGCAGTTCCTCGCGGCGCCCACGCTCGGCCGGCTCTCGGACCGGATCGGGCGCCGACCCGTCCTGCTCGCGTCGCTGGCGACCGCCGGCGTCGCGTGGGTGACGTTCGGCTACGCCGGCGAGTCGGGCGCGCGATTCGGGACCGCCGCGGCGCTGGGGACGCTGTTCGCCTCCCGGACGCTGGCGGGGGCGATGGGCGGCAACATCGCCGCCGCGCAGGCGTACGTCGCCGACATCACGCCGCGGGACCGGCGGGCGGGCGCGCTTGGGCTCGTCGGCGCGTCGTTCGCGCTCGGCTTCGTCTTCGGCCCGGCGATCGGCGGGCTGCTCGCCGCCGACCCCGTGGTCGCCCGCGCCGACGCCCTCCTCCCGGCGTTCGTCCCGGCGACGGCGTACTCGCTGCCGAGCTTCGCGGCGGCCGGGATGAGCTTCCTCGCGGTCGGCGTCGGCGCCGCCTTCCTCGAGGAACCGACGCGGACGCGGCCGGCGGGAGACGCGGGGGCGGCCGGGTCGGAGGGGACCCGGCGCACCACCGCTATCGGCCAGTTCCGCGACGCGCTCGCCTCGGTGACGCTCCGGCCGCTGACGGTCGCGTACTTCGTCGTGGCCGTCGCGTTCGCGGGGGTACAGGTGATGTTCATCCCGTTCGTCGCGGACGCGTTCGGCTACGACGCGACCGCCGCGGCGTTCCTGCTCACGTACGTCGGCGTCCTCGGCGCGGTGAACCAAGGGGTGCTCGTCGGGCGGCTCTCGCGGGTCGTCCCGTCGCGGACGCTCGTCGCGGCCGGGTCGGTCGTCCTCGCGGGCGCGCTCGTCGCGATCCCCGCGACCGGGCTCGTCGACGGCGCGGTCGGCGGGGTCGCGCTCGGCGGACCCGCGTGGCTCACGCTCCCGCTCGTCGCGCTGCTCCTCGCGCTCGCGGCGCTCTCGCTCGGGAACGCCCTCGTCAACGTCTCGCTGGCGACGCTCGTCTCCGCGTCGGCCGACGACGCGGAGCAGGGGGCCGCCTTCGGGGTGACGCAGGGCGCGTCGAGCCTCGGCCGGACCGTCGGCCCGCCCCTGATGGCCGTCCTCTACACGGTCGCCGTCGCCTCGCCGTTCCTCGTCGGCGCGCTCCTCCTCGTGCCCGTCGCCGCGGCGTTCGGACGCCGGACCGGATGACCGCGCCGAGGCGAGGGCGACGCGGACCGCGGCCGCACGACAGTTTTACGCCGACCGTCGCCGTCGTCCCCCACACATGGCCCTCGACCTCGTCCCGGCGTGGCCCGCCGTCGGCTCGCTCGCCGGCGGGGCGGGGGCGATCGGCCTCGCGCTGGCGATCCGCGAACACCGCGGACGGCCCGGCGTCGACTGGTTCCTCGGCGTGTTCGCCGCGCAGGCGACGTGGTGTCTGTCGTACGGCGTCGGGCTGCTCGTCACGGACCCGACGCTCCGGACCGCGCTGGAGGCGACGACGTGGCTCGGGATCGTCTGGACCGGGATCGCCTTCCTCGGCTTCGCGCTGGAGTACACCGGCCGGAGCGACGTGGTCCGGAGCCGGCTGTTCGCGGCGGTCGTCGGCTTCGGCCTCCTCTCGACCGCGCTGCTCGCCACGAACCCGCTCCACGGGGCGTTCTGGACCGAGTTCGGGATGGATCCCGCGTTCGGCGTCTCGACGGTCTCGTACGCGTTCGGGCTCTGGGCGTACCTCGTCGTCGCCGTCGAGACCGTGCTCGTCGCCAGCGCCGTCTTCCTCCTCGTCGACACCCTCCTCAGCTACGGCCCGCTGTACCGCCGGGAGAGCGCCGCGGTCGCGCTGAGCTCGCTGCCGCCGGGGTTCGCCTTGGTCGCGTGGACGCTGGAGCTCGGACCGGTGCCGCAGCTCCAGCTCGCGCCCCTGATGTTCGTCCCGCACATGCTGCTGGACGCCTACGCGTTCGACCGCGCGGAGATGTTCGACCGCAACCCGACGACCAGCCGCGCCGCCGAGCGCACCGCGATCGACGACCTCGCCGACCCGATCGTCGCGCTCGCGCTCGATCGGCGCGTCGTCAGGCTCAACCCCGCGGCCGAGACGCTGCTCGGCGTCGACGCCGAGACCGCGCGCGACCGCCCGCTCGACGCGTTCCTCGACCTCCCGGTCGAGGTGGGCGGGTCGAACGGCGAGCGCGGCGACGGCGAGGGCGGCGCCCGCGAGACGGTCGAGGTCGACGCCGGAGCCGGCGCGGGCCGACGCACGTACGCGGTGTCGACCTCGTCGCTGACCGATCCCAGCGGGACGCGCGTCGGCTACACGGTCGTCTTCTCCGACGTGACGGAGCGGGAGCGCCGCCGCCAGCAGCTGGAGGTGTTGAACCGCGTGCTCCGGCACAACCTCCGGAACGACGCGGGCGTCGTCCGCGGCTACGGCGAGCTGCTCGCCGACCGATTGGAGGACCCCGAGCTGGCGCGCATGGCCGACGCGATCGAGCGGCGGGCGGGCGCGCTGGCCGCGCTGGGCGAGAAGGCCGGCACCGTCGAGCGGCTCCTCGCAGACGCGGAGACGAGCGCGGTCGCCGTCGACGAGCTCGTCGGGAACGTCGTCGCCGACGCCCGGGACCGCGATCCGGACGCGACCGTCGAGCTGGGCGGCGAACGGGGCGCGGGGGCGGACGAGGGCGAGAGCGCTCGGGACTGGACCACCCGCGTCAGGGCCGACGCGCTCCGCGCGGTGGTCGAGAACACCGTTGAAAACGCGCTCGTCCACCACGACGGCGAGGGCGTCGAGCGCGATGACGGCGGGGCGTGGGTCCGGGTGACACTCGGGCGGGAGCGCGGCGAGGACGACGGGAGCGGGGAGGCCGACCGGTTCGTTCTCACCGTCGACGACGACGGCCCCGGGATCCCGGACCACGAGATCGAGACCGTCGAGTCCGGGCGCGAGACGGCGCTGGAACACGGCTCCGGGCTCGGGCTGTGGGTCGTCGCGTGGGGCGCGGCGGCGATCGGGGCCGACGTCGACTACGCCGAGCGCGAGCCGCGGGGGACGACGGTGGCGGTGTCGATTCCGGTCGTGGACGAAGAGTGAACGGTCGAGTCGTCAGACGGTCCCACCGAGAACGTCGCTTCCGGTCGTCTCAGTCGCTCTGAATCCTCGGCGCGAGCATATACGTCGCGTGCCCGAGCCCCTCCGCGAACCCGTAGTGGAGCTTGACGGGGAACTCCTCGCCGAGCTCGATGGTGACCTCGGCGTCGCCGGGGATCGCCTTGTTCATGTCCTTCAGGTAGTCGAGGCTGAACAGCGAGTCGGCGGGGCCGGCGGTGAGCGCGATGAGGTCCTCGCGGGTGAGCTCGAGGTCGACGTCGTCGGTGTCGCCCTCGGCCTCGATGAAGAACGCCTCGTCGGTCTCGTCGACGCGCAGGCGGATGTGGTCCGAGACCATGTCGGCCGCCTTGATCCCGCGGTCGATCTGGGCGCCCTCGACGACGATCTCGGCGGCGAGGTCGAGTTCCGGGATGTCCGGCTCCTGGCGGATGGAGTCGGGGTCGATGAGCGCGAGGGTGTACGAGAGGCCGTCGATCTCGATGTGGAGCTTGCGGGTCTCCTCGTCGAGTTCGAGGTGGATCAGGTCGCCGGAGTTGGCCATCCCGGCGATGTCCTCCAGCCGGGCGAGGTTGACGCCGATGACGCCGCCGTCGGCCTCGTACGACTCGAACGCTGCGGCTTCGAGGGTCAGGTCGACCATGCCCACGTTGGCGGGGTCGACGGCGCGGATCGAGAGCTCCTCCTCGTTCAGGCGGATCTTACACTCGTCGACCAGCACGCTCACCGAATCGAGCGCGTCCTGAAACGTCGACGCGCCCACGATGGCCTTGAACATATACGTTCGGCTAGGGCGGTATCACCTAAAAAGGCACCCGATCGGACCGTCACGGTAACGCTCAAAGCGACCGGATGAGGCGGGCGACGACGACCGCGAGCGTCGCCAGCGTCCGCCAGAGGCGGAGGCGTTCGAGCCGGTACGCGAGAGGCTCCTCGTCGTCCGAGTCGTCG
>NZ_NHPG01000153.1:0-236 GCF_002252965.1 Halorubrum sp. Ea1 | reverse complement strand
GCCGACCCCGCGGTCCCGCAGGCCGTCGCCGCGGTCTCGGTGGTCGTCGCTGCGCTCGGTCCTCGACTCGGCAATCGGGGCCCCCATCGTCGGGGGCGCGGGTAGCTCATCGTGCATGGCAGTCGCGGCCGGAGGGCGGCCGCACACGACGGTAAGAAGTTAATTCATAAGTATTCGAGCCGAATCCAAGGCGGAACTGAAAGTCGTCGGCGGCGGCGGCGGGGTCGGGTTCGGGG
>NZ_NHPG01000064.1:0-25743 GCF_002252965.1 Halorubrum sp. Ea1 | reverse complement strand
TGGAGGTCCTCCGGAGCGAGGCCGCGAGTGCGGAGGTCGAGCGTCACCTCGGCCGGCTGGACGTCGACGACGACGTCGCGCGTCACCGTGACGGCGTCGCCCTCGTCCTCGTCGTCGGCCGCCTCGTCCTCCGCGACGACCTCGACGGTGAGGCGGCGCTCGCCGGGCTCGTCGAACCGCGTCCACAGCCTCACGTCGAGGGAGTCGCCGGGCGAGAGAGCGCCGACCGCGGTCGCCTCGTCCAGCGGCGCCGCGTCCTCATCGGCGTCCGCGTCGAGGAGTCTGACGCTCCGCACGTCGGCGGCCTCGGGGCTCCCGCCGGAGTTCGAGAGGGTGACGTTCAGGGTCGTGCGCTCGCCGACGACGGGCTCCGTCGAGCTCGCCTCGACGCCGTCGATCGCTATCCGGGCATCGGGCACCGCCGCGGCCCCGCCGACGGCCGCCGACAGCGCGAGGAGGGCCACTAGCACGGCTGTCGTTCGTGTGGGATTCAAGTCGACCCTGTTAGGGGGCCGATCGGCATATATCCGTCGTAGGCGGGGGTCGCGACCGGCGAGCGCGACGGAGGTCGGGGGCGGCGAACGCGCCGACGGGCCGCGGGCGTCGCGGCGGGCGACGGTCGGCCGCCCCCGTCGGCCGCCAACGCGTAAAGGAACCCGGGTCGCGGCCGGGACGTACCGGTTACGGATGCTTTTTCAACCGTCCGGCGTAATAACGGGTAATGAGCCAAGGCGACACCGCGAGAGCGGGTGATCGGCGATGATGGGCGGCAACGACCAGCAGGCGTACGACCGCGGCACGTCGCTGTTCTCGCCCGACGGGCGCATCTACCAGGTCGAGTACGCCCGCGAGGCGGTCTCGCGCGGCGCGCCCAGCGTCGGGATCCGCACCGTGGAGGGCGTCGTGTTCGTCGCGATGTCCCGCGCCTCCTCGACGCTGATGGAGGCCGAGAGCATCGAGAAGCTCCACAAGCTCGACGACCACCTCGGCACCGCGAGCGCGGGCCACGTCGCCGACGCCCGCCAGCTGATCGACCTCGCGCGTCGGCAGTCGCAGGGGAACCGCCTGCGCTACGGCGAGCCCGTCGGCGTCGAGACGCTGACGAAGTTCGTCACCGACCACATCCAGGAGAACACCCAGCGCGGCGGCACCCGGCCGTACGGCGCCGCGCTCCTCATCGGCGGGATCGAGAACGGCGAGCCGCGCCTCTTCGCCGCCGACCCCTCCGGCACCCCGAACGAGTGGAAGGCGACCGTCATCGGCGGCGGCCGACAGGACATCCAGGGCCACCTCGAGGAGGAGTGGACCGACGACCTCTCGCTCTCCGCCGGCATCGAACTGGGCCTCGCCGCGCTCGCGGCCCACGAGGACGAGTTCGAGCCGAGCGACGTCGCCGTCGCGACGATCACCGACGAGGAGGGCTACCGGACCGTCCCCGGCGACGAGGTCGCCGAGGCGTTCGAGGCGGCCGGGATCGGCGACGACGAAACGGACGAGGCCGACGACGAGGCCGACGCGGACGACGAGGAGTAAGTCGCGTCCGTCGCTCGGCGGCTCACTCGCTATTTTTTGTCCCACGGCCCGCGCCGCTCAGGCGGCGATCAAGACGCCTAACCCGACGAGCGCCGCGGCCGCGATACCCGCGAGCCGGGACCGCCACGTGCCGCGTGCCGGCTCGGTCGCGACTCCCCGCGCCCGACGCACCTCGTAGCTCGTCCACGCGCCAGCGACGACGGCGAGAACCGACATCAGCGGGAGCGCGAACGCGACGATTCCCCAACCGATGAGGACGGCAAACGCGGCGAACCCCGCGACGACGCCGCCGATAGCGCCGGAGACCAGCGCCCCGATCGGGTGACTGCGACACGTCGCGAGCGCCGCGGTTCCGGCAGCCACGACGAGGAGCCACGCGGCGACGAGCGCGTCGCTCGCGGCGGTGCGGACGCCGGCGTCAAGGATCGATATCACGCGGAAGAGGCCGGCCGGAACGACCGCACCGAAGAGGGCCGCCTCCGCGGTCGGAAGCGACGGGGGGCTCGGGGACACGGCCGACGATCCCCCCGGACCCACGTATGCGTTCCGCCGATCGCTTTTGTGCGCCGCCGCCGAACCCGGGGCATGGCACGCATCGCGGACCTCGTCGCCTATCCGCTGAAATCGAACGACGGCGTCGCCCTCGACCGGGCCGAGCTCGGACCGGCGGGCGCGCTCCGCGGGGACCGCACGTACGCGCTCGTCGAGGCCGGCGTCGACCCCCACGAGGCCTCCGTGGGCGGGAACGGCGGGTACGTCAACGGAAAGAGCGAGCCCGCGGTCCACGGGCTCCGCGCGAGCTACGAAATCGCCGGTCCCGCCGACGCGACGCCGACGGCGGTGACCCTCTCGCGGCCGGCGCGCCCCGAGACGGGGGTCGACGCGGACGAGCGGACGTTCGCGCTCCCCGACGAGGGCGACGCGCTGGCGGCGTGGGTCGGCGACTACCTCGGCTACGCCGTCGACCTCGTGCGCGAGCCCGACGGCGGGTTCCCGGACGACCGCGCCGCGCGCGGCCCGACGGTCATCTCGCGCGCGACCCTCGAGACCGTCGCGGGCTGGTTCGACGGGGTCGCCGACGCGACGGAGATGTGCCGCCGGCTCCGTCCGAGCGTGGTCGTCGACGACTGCCCCGCCTTCTGGGAGGACCGGCTCTTCGCCGACCGGGGAGAGGCGGTCCGGTTCGCGGCCGGCGACGCCGAACTGCTCGGCGTCAACCCCTGCCAGCGCTGCGTCGTGCCGTCTCGGAACCCGGACACCGGCGAGGAGATCGACGGCTTCCGCGAGACGTTTATTGAGAACCGGCGAGCGACGCTCCCGGACTGGACCGAGAGCGACCCGTTCGACCACGACTTCCGGCTGATGGTGAACACCGTCGTTCCGGAGGAACGGTGGGGATCGACCGTCGCGGTCGGCGACGAGGTGACGATCGAAGGGGTCGAGCCGCTCGACGAGGCGGCGTACTGAGCGCTCGGCGCGTCCGAACCGGTGCTGCCGTTTAAAAAGATTCGCGCGAAGTGGCCGTCGGCGACTACCGACCGCCGTCGGTCATCGCGACCGGTTCCTCATCGGCGTCGGCCGGGGCGTCGGCGGTCCCGCTCCCGCCGGCGGTCGGCTCCGTGACGCCAGCCGTGTCGGGCGTCGTCTCGCCGACGCCGAAGTGGTTCCAGAGGGTGACGCCGACGACCGCGTACGCGACGAGGTCGTAGTGGACGGCGCCCTCGAAGGCGGTGAACGCCGCGAGCGTGCTGTAGCCGAAGAGGGCCGTGACGCCCGCCACGAACACGCTCTCGTTCGTGAGCTCGCCCGCCGCCGCCGCGGCGAGGGACCGCTTGATGATCGGCCCGCAGGCCACGAGGAACGCGATCCCCGACAGCGAGCCGAGGTTGACGAAGAAGTGCGTCGCCATCTGCGAGTCGAGGATCGACTGGAGGTACTGGACCGTCACCGGGTCGTAGAACAGCCACTCGATACGGGTGGGGTAGAGGACGGCGATGTAGGGGGTCGCCACCATCAGCCCGAAGAGGACGGCGACGGCGACGCGGGCGGAGGCGAACTGCGCCGCGCGTCGCACCTCGAACGCCGCGTCGCCGGGCGCGACGACGAGCCCGCAGGCCTCCAGCGCGTCTCTGAGCTCCTCGCGGGAGACGTCGGGGTCGTGGTGGATCCCCACGGTCCCGTTCCGCCTCGTCACCGAGGCGGCGCTGACGCCGTCGCGGTCGAGCAGGACGGCCTCCAACAGCCCCTCGCGTCGCTTCGTGTCGATTCCGTCGACAGAGAAGGTGTCGTGGACGTGCGGCTCCGGCACCCGCGCGGTCCGCGGCCCCGCGTCGTCGCGCGACGTCACACCGCGGCGGTCGCCCGCCGGCGCGTCGACGCCCCGTTCGCGGGCCACGGCGTCGAGGCGCGTCGGACGCCCGTGGCGGTCGTCTGGCATGTGAACTACCTTCGTCCGCACCAGCATGAAACTTCCCCCGGATCGCCGCCGAACGGGTTCCGGTCGGCCTCCTGCCGGCCGGCCCCCGGCCGCCTCACTTGGCGAAGTAGCTCGTCAGGTATCCCGAGAGGAACGAGGCGATCCCGACCGCGGCCAACAGCTCCCCCGTCGACCACTCGTCGCTCTCCTCGGAACGCGCGGCCGCGGCGGTCACGGCGAGGCTGACGAGAAGCGAGATGACACCGTTGCTGAAGTCGGTCTTAAATCCCATACCGGTCGTACGGGTCGCGGGCGCAAAATCGTTCGGTCGACCGGCGCTGTCGGCCCCGGATCCGCCGAGACGGCGCCGTTCAGGAGTTGACCGACTCCAGGTACGAGGTGACGATCATCTGCCCCTTCCGCGTGAGCGCCGCGCCCGACTCGCCGTCGACGACGAGCTCCTCGTCGCGGAGCGTGTCGAGGACCATCGACGTCCGCGTGACGTCGCCCGTGACGACGTCGGCGATGTTCGCCTCGCCGCCGGCCGAGTAGATCGACACGAGGATCTCCAGCTGCTCCTCCGTCGGGTCGAACGATTCGAGGTCCTCCATCGCCTCGTCGTACTCCAGTTTGATGTACCGGCCGAGGACGTTCAGCGTGCGCTCGTTCGGGACGGTCGCGATCGACGTGACCGTCTCGGAGTCGAGGGCGTGGCGGAACACGAGCGCGGGGCGCTGCGTGCCCGCGAGCGTCCGGTCGGTCCGCTCGTAGTCGATCACGGCTGAGAGGTCGACCTCGAACGGGTCGGGGCAGTCGACGAAGCGGATCGCTCCGGGTCTGAGGGCGACCGACGCCGTGTGGTCCGAGGCGTCCGTGACGCGCCCGCCCACCTTTGCGGGGTGCCGGACGGTGACGGTCACGTCGCGCAAGAGGGCCTTGAACAGCAGGCGGACGAACCGGTCCATATGCTCCGGCTTGCCCTCGACGAGGGCGGTGCGGCGCTCGCCTCGCCGCTCGTACGCGAGGGTGACGCTGTCGCTGAAGAACGACTGGAGGTCGCCGGGCACCGTCCCGACGACCACGTCGAACACCCCGGAGAGCGGGACGGTCGTCTTGCCGCCGTCCGTCGCGAGCACCAGCCGGCGCTCGCTCAGGAGCACGCGCCCCGTCACCGGCTCGTCGCTCTCGACATCCGGGGCGTGGACGCGACCGACGAAGTCGGCGACGACGGACTCTCCCATCGAATCACCGTAGACGCCGTTCGCTATTTACTGTTACCCACGGGGTATCAGTCGTAATAACGAGCTGTCAGGCTCGCCGCGGCGGTCGGGCGAACGTGTTCGGCCGTCGTTCGCCCCGAATCGCCCCTCGTTCGGCCTCGATCAGTCGGTCGATCGATCGGTGAGAGGCGTGGAACAGCAAAGCCTAATGAGGAGGGGATCCAACCATCAGGTGATGCCCACAGTAGAATACCTCAACTACGAAGTGCTCGACGACCACGGCTGGTCGATGGACGATGACAACCTCTTCGAGGAGGCCGCCGAGGCCGACCTCGACGCAGAGGACTACGGTACCCTCGACGTGAATCAGGGCGAGTACATCCTCGAATCCGCCGAGGCCCAGGGCTACGACTGGCCCTTCTCGTGCCGCGCCGGCGCCTGCGCGAACTGCGCGTCGATCGTGAAGGAAGGCGACATCGAGATGGACATGCAGCAGATCCTCTCCGACGAGGAGGTCGAAGACAAGGACGTCCGTCTCACCTGCATCGGGAGCCCGGCAACCGACGAGGTCAAGATCGTCTACAACGCGAAACACCTCGACTACCTGCAGAACCGCGTCATCTAACGCCGCACCGACCACGCCGCGGTCGTACTCACAGACGGTGTTCGATGTGGGTCACCCCCATCGGTGCCACCGTTTTTTCGGAGCGCCGGTCCCGTAGCGCCGCGGCCGCGGTGATCACTCGACCGTCCTCCAAGCCGATCACGCCGCCGTGCCATACCGGGCCGACCACGCCGTCGGCCCCTACCAGGCCGACCACGCCGTCAGACTCTCGTCGCGGCCGTACACGCGCTTGACGTCCTTCGCGTAGGCGAAGTCCCCGTCATGGTCCAGCTTCTCGTGGCGGTACTCGGGTGCGTCCTCGCGGATCTGGACGCCCTCGACGACGAACTCCTCGTCGCCGAACTCGACGGTCTCGGCGACGGTGAACTCGTAATCGCCGGGGACGTTCACCCGTACCGAGCGCGTCTCGTCGGCGTTCCCGTCCTTCGGGTGCAGCGTCACCGGGACGGTGACGTTGTCGACCGCGCGGGTCCAGAGCGTCTCGACGGTCTCGATGTCGGCCTCCTCGACGCGCTGTTCCGGGCCGACCTCGATCCCGGTGACGCGGACCTGCATCAGCGCGTCGGGCGTGTCGACGACGAACTCCTCGCCGGTCCCGACGTAGGTGTCCGCGGGGACCTCCATCCGGGTGGTGAACGACTCGCCGTCCTGCGAGACGACGATGTCCAGTTCGACTGTCTCCTCTTCCGGAATTTCGGTCTTATAGGTGTGGTCGCAGTCGGTACAGCGGACGGTCGCCTGCCCGCCGGGGCGCAACACTTCGTGAACGGTCTCCTCGCCCGGCGAACACGACGGGCAGGCGAGACCGACTCGGTCTCCTGTTTCGGTCATTACGGCGTCGTATCCGCCGCTCGCGTAAATATCCGCCCCTGTGACCTCGGTGCGTCACACGCTCGCGTGGGGCTCGCGGCGGCGGTTCGGCGACCGCGGCTCTCGGCGTCCGGTCCCCGCCGGAGTAAGGAAACTGGTTTATCGGAGTCTGGGGAACGGACGCCCATGATCGTTCCCGGATCCAGCTCACAGCTGCTCGCGGCCGCGCTCGCGGAGGAGACGGGCCGGCCGCTGGCGACGCCGACGTACGACCGGTTCCCGGACGGCGAGACGCTCGCGGCGGTGCCCGACTTCGACGGCGAGGAGGCGGTCGTCGTCGCCGCGACCGACTCCGACGAGGCGTGGGTCGAACTGCTCCAGCTCCAGGACGCCGTCCGCGAGGCCGGCGCCGAGCGCGTGACGACCGTGGTCCCGTACATGGGATACGCGCGACAGGACCAGTCGTTCGGCGACGGCGAGCCCGTCTCCGCGCGGGCGATGGCGCGGGCGGTCTCCACCGGCACCGACCGCGTCGTCCTCGTCAACCCCCACGAGCCGGGCGTCGCCGACTTCTACGACGTCCCCGTGGAGACGGTCGACGCGGCGGGCGTCCTCGCGGGACCCCTGCCGGCGGACCTCACCGAACCGCTGTTCCTCGCGCCGGACGAGGGCGCGGTCGGCATCGCCGAGACGGTCCGGGACGCGTACGGCGCGGGCGAGACCGACTACTTCGAGAAACACCGCGACCGCGAGACCGGCGCCGTCGCGGTGTCGCCGTCGGACGCCGCCGTCTCGGCACGGGACGTGGTCGTCGTCGACGACATCGTCGCCACCGGGTCGACGATGAGCGAGTCGGTGGCCGTGCTGAACGACCGCGGCGCGGGCGCGGTGCTCGCCGCCTGCGTCCACCCGATGCTCGCCGCCAACGCCGTGACGAAGCTCCGCGGCGCCGGCGTCGACCGGATCGTCGGCAGCGACACCATCGAGGGCGGCTGCAGCGTCGTCAGCGTCGCCCCCGTCCTCGCCGACGCGCTGGCGTAGGGCTCTCGTCTCTGTTCTCCGCCGCCTTCACTCGATCTCCCGGATCGGTCGCGCCGGGTTCCCGCCGACCACGGTCCGAGCCGGCACGTCCTCCGTGACCACCGCGCCCGAGGCGATCACCGCGCCGTCGCCCACGGTCACGCCCGGGTTCAGCGCGGCTCGCCCGCCGATCCAGACGTCGTCGCCGACCGTCACGGGCGCCGCGCGCTCGCGACCGGTCGCGCGCTCCTCGGGGTCGATAGGGTGCGTCGGCGTGTACACGTGGACGCCCGGGCCGAGCAGGCAGCGGTCGCCGAACGAGATCGGGTTCGTGTCGAGGAAGACGCAGCCGTAGTTCGCGAAGAAATCGTCGCCGACGGCGACGTTGTAGCCGTAGTCACAGCGGAGGGGCGGCTGGACGGTCGGCCCCTCCCCGACGGCGTCGAACAGCTCGCGGAGGAGCCGCTCGCGGCGGCCGCGTTCGGCCGGGGTCGTCGCGTTGTACCGCCGGGCGAGGTCGCGGGCGCGGGAGCGGTCCGCGACGAGAGCCGGATCGCTCGGGTCGTACGGCTCGCCGGCCAGCATCCGTTCGGTCTCGTTCGACATGGTCGAGGTGACGGGAGCCGATTTATAAGACCACGGTGGTTCGGCCGTCCGACCGAGCCTCACCCGTGCGTGTACCCGCGGTCGGGGAGGGAGTCGCCGTCGGCCGTCACTCCCTCCGCGGCGTCGACGACGGTCCCGACCCGGGTGAGTTCGGCCCGACAGGCATCTCGGGCCGCGTCGAGCTCGGCGTCGGGAACGGCGCAGACGAGCTCGAAGTCCTCCCCGAAGTGCGCCGCAAGCTCGAACCGGTCGCTCGGGCCCTCGGCGATGTCGTCGACCGCGGGATGGACCGGGAGCCGGTCCCGTTCGAGCGCGAACCCGACGCCGCTCGCCTCCGCGAGCTGGTGGAGCGACCGCGCGAGGCCGTCAGAGGAGTCCATCATCGCGGTCGCTCGCCCGACGAGCGCGGTCCCGTCGGCGACGCGGGGCGTGAACCGAAAGAGGTCGTTGGCGCGCTCGACCGACCCCTCGTCGTCGCGTTCGAACAGGCGGAGCGCGGCCGCCGACCGCCCCCACTCGCCGGTGACGCAGAGCGCCTCGCCCGAGGCGGCGCCCGAGCGCGTTACCGGTCCGTCTTCGGCGACCTCGCCGATGGCGGTCGAGGCCGTCGTGAACTCATCGTGGCTGTCGAGGTCGCCGCCGACGTACTCGGCGTCGACGGCCTCGCAGACGTCGACCGCGCCCGCGACGAAGCGGTCGAGTCGGTCGGGGTCGAAGGCGGCGTCGGCGTAGACGGCGACGGCGGCGGTCGCGCTCGCGCCCATCGCCGCCACGTCGGAGAGCGACGCGCCGACCGCGCGCCACCCCGCGGTGTACCGCGTCGTTCCCGGTGGGAAGTCGGTGCGCTCGTGGAGCATGTCGGTCGTGATGACGGTGTCGCCGACGACAGCGGCGTCGTCGCCCGCGTGCGGCAGGTCGGCGGCCAGCCGGCGAAGCGCGTCGCGCTCGTTCACGGCGGGTCCAACGCGCCGGAACCGGTTAGTATGGATCGGTCCGACGCTCTCGGCCCGCACGCGCGGTGCTCCGATCGGAGTCATGTTCCGTGGTACCACACATCATTTAAGGGAATAAGATAGGTTAACGAATATTATCATTATCAATCATTATGTTTATTACCATTCCTCCGAACGAACCGAGTGCAATGTCAGTATCCGTACGCGGACATGCGGCAACGCGACGCGCCGACCGACAGATCACCAGACGACCACCGCAACCACCCACACGACCCGATGACGACACCTAACGACGCCACGACGCCCGAGACGACTCGACCGACAGACCAGCAGACGACCGACGGCGACCGATCGACGACCCGGACCGACCGATCGACGACCCGGACCGACCGATCGACGACGGGGCGCCCGACGACCGATCGGACGCCGACCGACGACACTTCTCCCGGAGGGATTCCCGGCCGCACGCCGATCACCGAGGAAGCGGGCGCGCCGCTCGTCCCGACGACGACCGCCGAGCGATCCCCGACGACCGCCGACCCGACGCGCCGATCGGCTCGCGCCGCGACGCGCCCCCCGACCGACGCGGAGCGGGACGCGCCGCTGGTCCCGGACCTGCGTCCGACCGGCCGCACGCGGACCGACGGGGGATCGCGATGAGCGCCGTTCCGATGGCCGGAACCGGTGACGGACCGCGACCGGACCCGACGACGTTCACGCGGCGCGCGACCGACCGACACACCGACGGCGACATTGCGGAGTGACACCTATGCACCCGAACGAACTCGACGACGACGTCTTCACGAGAGATATCGACAACCCGGCCGGCAGGAAGCTCCGCGAGCTGTTCGCGGAGCAGGAGTACACCTTCGCGCCCGGGATCTACCACGCGCTCGACGCTCGCCTCGCGGAGATGGCCGGCGTCGACGCCGCCTACATGAGCGGCTACTCCACCGTGCTCGGTCAGTTCGGCTTCCCCGACCTGGAGATGGTCACGATGACCGAGATGGTCGAGAACGCCAAGCGGATGGTCGAGGCGACGAACCTCCCGGTCGTCGCCGACTGCGACACCGGCTACGGCGGCGTCCACAACGTCCGCCGGGCGGTCCGCGAGTACGAGAAGGCCGGCGTCGCCGCCGTCCACATCGAGGACCAGACCTCGCCGAAGCGGTGCGGCCACATCGCCGGCAAGCAGATCGCCTCCCGCGAGCAGGCGCGGTCGCGCTTCGAGGCGGCCGTCGACGCCAAGCAGAGCGAGGACACGGTCATCATCGCGCGGACCGACGCGTACGGCTCCGCGAACGGCGACTGGGAGGAGCACCTCGAACGCGGCCGGATCTACGCCGACGCCGGTGTCGACCTCGTCTGGCCGGAGATGCCCGACCCGTCCCGCGAGGACGCGGTCGAGTACGCGGAGACGATCCACGAGACCCATCCCGACCTCGACCTTGCGTTCAACTACTCCTCGTCGTTCGCGTGGAGCGAGCAGGAGGACCCGCTCACCTTCGAGGAGCTCGGCGACCTGGGCTACCAGTACATCTTCATCACCCTGTACGGGCTCCACTCGGGCGCCCACGCGGTGTACGAGGACATGCAGAACATCGCCGAGAACGACGAGCAGGCGCAGTTCGACCTGGAGGACCGCTACCTCGGTCACGAGACGGAGAGCCACCACGAGCTCTCCTTCGTCCCTCGGTATCAGGACATCGAGGCGCGGTTCGACCCCGAGGCGTCGGCCCGACAGGAGGCGTCGGCCGGCTTCAGCGAGGACGAGCGCGACCCGATCACGGCCGAGGACACCGAGGCCGAGGGAGAAACGGAGGAGCCACCGGCCCCCGAGAGCGACGACTGATCGGGAGCCGATCGCGGAACGAGACCGGAATCGCCCGGTCGTCTCGCTTTTCTTTATCGCCGGCGGTCGGTCGCGGTTCGGGGACCGGTGGTCGGACGCCGCGCTCGCGGATCAGGCCGGAAGCGTGTCGATGCCGTTGATCTCGACGTAGCCGTAGCCGCACTCGGGGCACCGCCACTTCGTCTTCTCGCCGAGGTGGAGGGTCATCGCCGCGGTCCGGTAGAACGACTGGGCCTCTCCGCACGAGGGACAGTCCACGTCCTTTTCGAGCGCCATGTGCCAGGTTCGGTCCGGCGCAGTTTTGAAGCTACTGATCCGGCGATCGGAGGGGATCGGGTCATCGCGCGCTCCGAGGGCTCCGTCGGTCGTGTATACGTCGGTCTCGAGGCCGGTAGAGCGGTGACAACCACCGAAGTTCGGCCGCTCAGGGATAACCGATCGACCGCGTTCGATACTGACCACTCCCGAAGCCAGCAGCCGTGGGGACGACGCGTTCGAACAGCGCCGCGACCTCGCGCCTCCCCAGCCTCGCCGCTCGCTTCGCTCGCGGCGTCCCTCGCGCGCTCCTCGCGGGCCGGCAGCCCGCTCGTCGGCGCGACACGGCGCCATAGCGTTCTTTGAAATCTGTGGCGAAAACGAGAACATTAGCCACACGATCTCAAACATCAGATTCAACAGATACCTCGGCATCATGCCAGTGTTTTCACTTTCGATGCTACGATACTCTTCATATGTGATGTATCCCAAGTTTTGTACTAACATATCACATATCTTCGTCTCAAGCGTCGGGACATGACTCGTGACAAGCCAGCCGAGACTTCGTCACCTAGTGAGCGAAGCACCGAGCGGGCGCTGACCATCACGGTTGACGACGAGGAGTACCGTTCGAAGAAGCGACACCTCAACGTCGACAACATCGTGGTTCTGTCCGTCTCCCGCGGTGCGCTCACCAGTAACGGTATCGTCGGCATCGTTGGGATCTCGGCGGCGGTCGGGTTCCTGCTCTCGACCTTCAGCACTCTCGTGGGTGTCGTCGGGTTCGTGATCGCCGCCATCGCCGTCTCGCTGTTGTTGTTCGTGGACGACACGGTCGAGATCGAAACGACCGCCGACACGTACTCCGTCGGGCTCTCGGACTGGGAGTCGATGGCGTCCGGGTACAGCGAGCTCGAACACGACCTCCAGCAGCTGACCGACGACGACACGGGGGCGATCCTGTTGCTTGCGGGCATGGCCGGCGCACTGGTTGGCATCGTCGATGTCGTGCTGGGTATCGCCATCGGCGTCCTCGGCGCGGCGGCGCTCTACGCGTACCTCCCGGACGAACCCGACTCCGACGAACCGTTCGGGGTGACATCGCTGACGGTCAAGGACAACCGGATTGAGAACGAGTTCCGTGAGATGGCACCGGACCCCATCATCGTTAAGCGGAACGAGGAGACACTACTCAGACGGTACAGCTACCGGTACTACTTCGTCCCAGAGAACATCGTGAGCATCGCCGAGGCGGAGGTCCTGCACCCGGCCCGGACGATACTCTGGACCGCGATGCTAATCTCAGGCCTGCTCGCCCTCTACTTCCTCATCCAGGCCGATGTCCTGTACACCCTGGTGTTCGTCGTCATCGTTGGGTTGGCGCTACTACTCGCGTCGCTGCTGGAAGACTTCGTCTTTGTCTCCGTCCGCAGCCACGGTGATACGGAGAAACACTTCGAGATGCTGCCCGAGGACGCCAAGACCCTCCTCCAACGGTTTAATCGGCGGCGCTCCACTACCGCCGCGGAGGAGTAAACAGGTATCTGGACGGCACGAACGGACTCCCCCAGAGCAGGACGGTGAAGGGAAGCAGAAACCACAGCGCTATCGCCACTACGCTCGCCTGTTTCAGACCGCTGATGACCAGAAGGTCCACGACGAGCATCACAACTGCGAAGACTGCACCAAGAACCCCGTATCGGAACCCGATGCCACCGTAGACGAGAGCTCCCAGCAGGATTGGGATGATCAGCGGCGTGTGCTTCAATACCGGGATCGCACCCAGCCTGACTGCCCAGCCTATTCCCTCGTAGGCCCCGATTAGCACGCCGAAGACCGTGGCCAGCACTCGCGCTCTGGAGATCACGGGTCCGGACCTCACCCCGCATGTATATTTCGACCAACTAATACTTTTGCCGGGTGGGCCAGCGATGATAAATAAACGGTATCGTCGTCGTCGCTCGCTACTCGTCACCGCTCACTTCTCGTCCACGTGCCGGACCTCGCTGGCGACGCCGCGCGTCGAGTCGACCATCTCCGGCCCGGACATCTCCGCGCGGCCGACCGCGAACGCCTTCGGCCCCTCGATGACGACCTCGTCGCCGACGCGGATGTCGTCGTCCGCGTCCACGACGCCGGGCGCCAAGACGGAGCCGTGCGGGACGAACGGGTCGATCTCGACGCGTTTGGTCGGGGCGGCGCTCTCGGCCCAGCGGCGCGCGCCGGCGAGGGTGAACGAGAGGGTGCCGTACTGGGGCACCATCGTCGCGAGCTGCTCGCCCGGCTCGCCCTCGCGGCCGGCGTCGGGGTCGTCGCCCCACACCTGGAGTTTGGGGTAGCGGCCGGTCGTGCGGATATCGGCCTCGCCCGGCCCGCCGAACAGGTCGTCGCCCGCGCCGTCGCCGAGCAGGTAATCGGCGAGCGCCCGGACCGTGTTGTGCTCGCGCTCGCGCTTGCTGTAGGCGGGCTCGCCCTGCAGAGTCGCGTTCAGCTCTCCGAGCGACTCGTCGCTCGTCGGGTGGCCGACGCACGTGTACTCGAACGGGACGTCGACCGCGGGGTCGCTCGCGACGCGCTCGCAGATCTCGCGGTAGCCGTCTTCGGGGACGTGCGCGATCACCCGCGAGTAGTCGTTCCGCTCCAGATAGCGCCGGAGAACCTCGGAGACGAACCCGATCTCGTCCTCGCTCCAGTCGCCGGTGACGACCGCGTCGTAGTGCTGGGCCGGGTACGTCGTCTCCAGCTCCTGAGGCACCACGCCGATCGGCGAGGTCATCGAGACGGTGTGGCCGCGCCACTGGATCGCGTCGTGGAACTGCCCGTGACTCTGCGAGTCGCTGTACGGCTTCGTCGCCGAGCAGGGCACCAACACGAGCGGCTGATCGGTGAACCGGTTCCGGTACCGGCTCGTCACGCGGTCTGCGAACCGCCGGATCTCGACGCGGTCCAGCGTCTCCGCGGTCGCCGCGGTCACCTCGGCGTCGCGCATCAGCGGCGTGCGCTCCTCGACGTACCCCCACTGGTCGTCGAACTCCCGGAACGCGGCCGTGAGCCACTGCTCGTGGCGGGCCTGCCCCTCGACGTAGTCGCGGAGGCGACCCGCGCGGATCCGCTCGCGGACGCGCCGAAGCTCCGCGCGGAGCGCGTTCACGTTGTGCACGGCGCAGTCGGCGCGGGTGAACTCGTCGCGGGGCGTCGCGCAGGCCGGACAGGCGCACGGCAGTTCGTCGAGGTCCTCCAGGAAGTGCTCGGCGTCGGCGGTGAGGTATCGCCCCTCCGTCCCCTTCGTCCGGGCGAGCGTCGCGTCCACGAGGTCGACGCCGGCGTACGCGAGGACCGCGACGTTCAGCGGCGTGGCGACGCCAGAGAGGAACAGCGCGGTGTCGGCCGGGAGCGCCTCCTTCGCCGACACGACCGCGTCGCGGAACGCCTCGCCGTGGCCGACGAACCCGGACGCGTTCGAGAGCAGATACGCGTCGGCGCCGACGTCGCGGGCGCCCGCGCTGTCGACGACGGCGGCGGAGGGGTAGTCGACATCGGGGTGATCGACCGCGAACGACTCGCGGACCTCCTCGCGGGTCCCCGCGGGGAACGAGCGGTGCGGCAGGACAGTGAGCGCGGCCTCGTCGCCGTCGGGGACCGCTCGGTCGCCGGCCCAGAGGCTGCCCGCGTCCTCGAGGAACGTGTCCGCGAGCGCCGGCGTCGTCACCGGCTCGGCGAGCCGAAGCTCCCCGAGTCGGGCGGCGCCGTCACGCTCGTGGACCTCGAAGTAGTCGGTCATACGTCCCCTCGCGCGGGGACGGTCAATTCTCTTGTGTTCCGCGCCGCAACCGTTACGCCGGACCCGACCGAATGGATCGCATGGAGCCGACCGGCCCGTGGGACCGCGACCGCGTCGACGAGTTCCTGACCGACACGCACGTGCCTGTCCGCCTCGGCTGTCACACCCCCGCAGACGACCCGTGGATCGTCTCGCTGTGGTTCTCGTGGGACGGCGCCGTCCACTGCGCGACGAGCGCCGACGCCGACCTCGTCGCCTTCCTCGCGCACGACGACCACGTCTCCTTCGAGGTGTCGACGAACGACCCGCCGTATAAAGGAGTCAGGGGACGAGGGCGCGCGACGGTCTCGCCGGACGAGGAGAAGGACCTGCTCCGGTCTCTGCTCGAGCGGTATCTGGGCGGCGTCGACAACCCGACCGGGAAGCGACTCCTGAGCCCGGAGCGAGAGGAGGTCCGGATCCGCGTCGAGCCGGAGCGACTCCACACGTGGGACTACTCGAAGCGGATGGGGTCGGGAGAGGGATAGTATCGCCCGGCCGTTTTTCCGGTCCCCGTTGAAGCTCTCATGACGTGACGGGAAGTGGCTGCTGAATACAGAGGATGTAGTCAGCAACTAAGTTCGTGATTTTTTGACCTCCTAGATAGCACAACAGTATATGACAGAAGATATCTCACTCGATGGTCGGACGCTTGTTGGCGTTGCAAACACCGATTCGGGGGAAGTGAGTGGAGATACTCGCTTCGAGTTTGAACAGGAAGGCGAACGAATTTACGCACACTATACTGGTGGAAGTATTGTCGATGGCCATCTCGTCGGAACGTTTGACGGAAATGAATGGAATATCAGGTATTCACAGATCAACACGGAGAATGAAACCGCGAGTGGCCACTCTGTAGGCACCGTCGAACTGCTTGACGATGGTCGCGTGCGTATCGAAGACAAGTGGGAATGGGAGTCACAGGATGGTAGTGGCGAGTCAGTGCTTGAAGAGATCGTCTGAAACGAACTCTACTCTGGCCGACTCGCGCCCTACATTCAGCACCGGATCAGTAACATACCCGACAGCTTTCAGAAGCGGGCTGACTGACGCAGACGATAGAGCCAGTACGGCGTGGTCGATCGTTTCGAGGCGCTCACTTCGAATCGGCTCCCACCCTCAGGCGCGGCTCTTCTTCGACTGCTTCTAAACGTCCTCCTCGCCGGTGGACGAGAGAACGTTCACTTGACAAGAAGGCACTTTGACGCTCATCCATCGGGAACCGAATCAGGGTCGTCGGTGGCCAGCGGGAGGTTTGACATACGTGCTGCGGCGAGCAAGGTCCGGTCGCTCCCGTGTCCTAACGCGAGCGCCTCAGCCTGACGCGCGTACGTGCAGGCCGAATGAAACGATGCGACGGTCCCTTGGCTCCCGATGTCGAGTACGGTGTAACCACACGGATACGGTCCGAGCGGTGGGAGCGTGAATTCGGTTATGTCCACGGATCGCACGATGGTGGGGACATGAAGATGACCGGTCACGACGAGCGGATCGGACTCGCCTCCGAGTACACTGATGAGTTCATCATCGTTCTCGAACGCCGGGCAGCTGCCGTCTTCGAGAGGCAGGTGTTCCTGTTCGTTTCGATACCGCTCTCGCACCGTCTCTAACGTGTGATGGACCGAAACGATCGGAGATTCGACTTCACTAATTGCTCCCTCAAGCCAGTCGAGAGTCGAAGGCGACACCCGTCCACTGTACGAATCGGTCAGCGCTGCTCGGGTCGACGCGTTGCTGTTCAACCCGATGAGGTCGACACCTCCGATCCGGACTCGGTAGGGAAACGGTGTCGGGGTATATCGACGTTCGAACTCCGGGAGAGTGAGTTGTGACGTGGATCCGTCGCCTCGATCGATCAGGTCGTGGTTTCCCGGAACGGCGAACAACGGGGGGTCGAGATCCGCCACGATCCGGTCGAACGCGTCATACTCGGCTCTAGTCCCGTTCTGTACGAGGTCACCGTTGAACACGACGGCATCGAGTTGGTCCTCGTTTAGTGACGCCACGACCTGTTTCAGTCGCTCCTCGGTTCGATGTAACGCCCGTGACGTGCCGTACCCGAGTGTGGAAAGATGGAGGTCCGAAACGAACGCCACGCGTGTATGGTCTCCGGCGGTCAGTTGCGTGAACGATCCGAGTACGTCGGTTTCGACGCCGGCGGTTCGACTCGCGGCGTTCGGTTTCATCGTCATGGTATCGAGCCAGTTGAGCCACGGGCGGTATGCGGTCGGTCTGCGGTACGGAGGTGGCCGCCGACGTCCGGACTGCCGTGTGCTTCCAGCGTGAGACGATTAATGATAGCGACAAACGCGATCGTAAACGGCCGAGTCGCACAGGCTTGGTCAGAAAGGAGCGATTTTGAGTTCGTTTCAACAGTGCCGCGTAGGTGATGAATCATGGTCTTGAGTGAATGTAAACCGTGTGTTGTGTTTCGGCCACTTGCGACTCAGATGTGTTTACTTCGGACCGCGGTTAATGAATTTCTAATATTGATACATACGAGTACGTATCCGAACGTCCGGATATAATTGACACCGTTGAAACCGTCCGTATTGAACTCGCCCTGAACCCTGGAACGGTGACGCCGAGCGGCAAATTCACCGTTACTTGGCCGGTTTCGAGGCTAAGCTCACGGATAACAACCTCCCTCACCGAGCGAAGTCGGGAGACTGAGTGAGGTAAGGGAGGGTTGTCGACCACAGTTGCTCCGGTTAGTGGGGGCGCTTCGCCGACGCGTCGGCAATCGTCTGAAACTGCGTCGGGTCTTGGAGGAACTCCTCGCCCGTGTCGGCGATCGCCGACCGGTCGATGTATTCGACGCCGTCGCCGTACACCGCTAGCACGGGCTCGCCTTTGAACTCACCAATCGGGCGAGACGTGGTGCACTCTATTGCGACGTACGTCCCTCCCGGGAGGGTAGGTGCGTCGGCGTGCGCCGCCGGGAGGTCGTCCCTGTGAACGCCCGCGAGCATGTGACCGGGAAGGATCACCATCGCGGTCCGGTAGCCGAACGCCGGGTGGGAAAGCATCCCGACCAGCAGATACGTGAGGTCCTCGCAGTCACCGCAGCCATCGACGAGCGTCTCCTCGACGGTTCGGATGTAGTCCGGCGCTCCCATCGATTCCGCATCCGTCGCGTATTTGAGCGAGTGTACGAGTCCGGTCGCCCCGTCGAGAAGGACCGACTCAGGAAGCGACCGTCGAGCACTCTCGCCCGTCGCGCTCGCGTTGACGAGCGCCTCCGTGAGCCGCTCGGCATGAGCGCTCGCCTTCGCCGCTTCGAAGCCACTCAGATATCCGTGCGTCTCGTCGGCCGCTTCTCTGTACGCGGACCGTTCGATCGGAAACTCCAGACGCCACTCACGCCCGGACCGGTCCGTCCACTCGTACGTCATGGCGTAGCCGTCCGCGGTCCGTTCCCGAGCGACCGAATCTCTCCCGTCGATGGATGTTGGCAGCGTCGCCTCGCTCGCAGAAAGAGCCAGCGCCGCAGACCACAGGTCGGACAGTTCGACGACCGAGGAAGCGACGACCCCGAGCGCTACTCGGTCCAGCGCTTTGTTGAGGAGATCCCGTCGTTTCATACCCACCGACGGACCACCTCGAATTCGTTTGTTACTGGGAGAGGCGTCCGAATCGGCGGCGGGCGAAACATCCGAGTCCGCGTTGACCAGAGCATCGGATTCGACGGGGACCGGCAGCGTCGGGCTTCCCGACCGTCTCGCCCGCCGCGGTCGCGGTACATCCGGGGGGTTATCGGAAGCATTCGGGCTTGACGACGGAGTCGACGTCCACCGTCACCCACGCTGACAGCCGCTCGTCATCGGTCGCCTCTGCTGGGAACACCGTGACCCGATCGGGACCCGACGACCGCCTGTCGACTTGATGTACCAGACCGGTGAACGGGGGACTCACTGACTTCCGCCCGGTCGTCTCGTCGTTCCTCGACCTCCGGTTGGTATCCGTTGTCATCTGTTACTCGTTCGGGTTATTCGGCACCCTGTGCTTGAACCCTTATAATAGGCGAACGGACGCGTCAGAAGCCGACCGGTGGGATATATACTCGTCGTGACCAGTCCGTCGTGCCCCTTCTCGCTCGACGAAGACGAGTCCACTCCGACATTTAGCGTCTGCAAAGCGCGTCGTGGAAGCAGGAAACCCTACCCTCAAGGAGCGAACGGCGTCAGCCGTGAGCGAGTAGGGTAAGGTAGTTCACATCGCAGTTTTTCAGATTGAGATAATCAGACTATGGCGTGGGCCCGGACGGGACTCCGGAGATAGGCGATCATATCATAGTCAGTTTGATACAAATTCAATTCTCTCTTGATCAGAGAACGCCCGTTCGGTTGCTGATTTCGTACGGAGCGATATATATCACTCATAGCAACAAAAACCGTGCCTCGGTGAAATCCTCGGCTGTATGTCCTCGCCCGAGTGCGGGACACTGTCGCCGGTACTCGATACGCTCCACACCGGTGTGGCGATCTATGACGCCGCCTCCGGGGCCGTTATCGACGCGAACGCCCGACTGGAGGAAATCCTCGGATACAGTTCGGACCGACTGCGTGAGCTCTCCGTGGCCGAATACACGGCAAACACCTACCCGCACACCGAGTCTGAGTTCCACAATCGACTCTCCAGGGCCGCCAACGGAAGCCCGCAGCAGTTCGTGTGGCGAGCCAAACGAGCGGACGGCGAACTCATTTGGATTCAGGTGTTCACTTCGCGACAGCGCCCGACGGCGGACTGCTGTGTCCACGTTGAGGTACGAGATGTCACACGTCACTACGACACCCATCATCGGGCGGAGCTGTTCTGGCGCGTCCTTCGGCACAACCTCCGGAACGAGGCCGCGATTATCATCGGATGCGCGGAGCAGGCGATGAACGCCTCCGAGGGCGGACCGTCCGAGGAGGTCATCTCGACTATTCGATCCAGAGGCGAGAAGCTCGGTAACATCGCTACGTCAGTGAAACAGATCGAACACGCGGTGAGCGACTCACAGGCGAGCGTCGTCCGGGTTTCCGCCGCGGGCGCCGTGCAGGACATCGCGAATCGGATAGGCGCCGAATACCCCGACGCGGACATCCGGGTCAGCGAACGGAAACGGATGTGGATCGACATCAACGACGCGTTTGAGTACGCGCTCGCACACGCCATTGAGAATGCGATCGTCCACAGCAACGACGAGGCGCCGACAGTCGAAATAACGGTCGGCTCATCGCCCAACACCGGTCGCGCGGAGATCCGCATCGAAGACACGAATCCGCCGATCCCGCCCGGGGAGATCGCCGCGTTGTTTTCGCCGACCGTCACCACGAGCACGTCCCACGGCTCCGGGATCGGCCTGTTCGTGATGAAGTGGTGCGTCGAATCGCTCGGCGGAGAGGTGTTGTTCGAATCGCGGAATTCCGGGGGAAACGCCGTCTCCTTATTCTTGCCGCCCAAGCAGCTCCCGGATTCGATGATGACCGATTGAGTTCGTTGTTCGCGACGGCGCGTACGTCTCGATGGGAGTTACCCTTCCTCAGTCAGCACGAATAGATCTCCAATTCGCTCCATTCGATATCGATCCGAGCGCTGTCGGCGGCGACATGTCCGGAGGCGAAACGAGGGGGTTCACGAAAACAGTCGCGGCGACCGCACCTGTGAATCACCTTGATAATCGCAAGCCCACACCCGGACATACCGAGCGGAACGGATGTCTATTGAGCAGAAAGTGATGTGTTTCTCTTGGAGATCTCATCCATCGGTAATTCCGCCTTCGAATCCGTCTCTGAGGTGCGATTCGAGTTCGGATCGAGGAGCCAAGCGGGCAGCCGTCACGAGCCGATAGCCGTCTGATCGACTCGCGCCCTCTATCGGCACGAGCGGTATCAACTCCCCAGTCGCTGTCAGTAGCTACATGACCGATAGGGAGAATACATTCAGCACTGAGACTGCGTTACTTTCTTCGTTTGATTCCCGGACCAACCGTTAGTAGGTGCCTGCGGACGCATCTGTATGACTAGCTAAAGCATCTGTTTGTTTCTGGATATTCTATTTATACTCTACCGTCAAAACCACATGCGTGAACAGGAGAACGTATCTGTCTGTAACGAGTGTGACCGTGGCGTCTGTCCTCGGGGGTTGTTCGGCAGTGACGGGAGGTTCTGGTGATGTCCGCGTCGATGACACGACACAGCGAGAACAGACGTACGAATTAGACCTACAGAAGGGTGATACAGTGAAAATCATCGTTGGAACACAGAAAGGGTCTGGTGGAGAAGTTACTCTCTCTCATGACTCGCAAGACGTTCTCTCAGAGGCGTTCGAAACGGAGCAGACGTTTGAGCGTACAATCACGGTTACCGGTGTTCACGAACTCTCAGTGAAACCGTCCGAGTCTACTGTGATAAGTATCAAAGCTATCGTTAATCCGTAGCGGTGGATGACAGTCGATCCCCTGTACTGACCCATTCGGGCTACCGTTCTCTGGAGGGGGTTCCGTGTAAAATACACGCGTTATATGTAGCAGTGACGTTTCGAACTACTCGGCGCTTGTCAGTGCTAGCGTGACCGATACAGAGGATCTAATCAGCACGGGGACTGCGTTATTTTCCCCATTTGAATTCTAAATTAGGCATAGATTGCGCTTGCGAACTGGTCAGTCGTTTACCAGTTCAGAAAAGTTATCACAAACACTACTCGAACTACTTTTGATGCCCTCCAGAACAGATGAACTACTTACATCGATTCGGTATCTGCTCTTCATAATTGTATTTTTGCTCGGGCTTGGAGTCGCGGCACTTGGTGATCTCGCTGTTGCGGTACGTGGTTACACGACAGGGATATCGACTGCTGCTCGCTCGATCGGGGGCGTAGTCGTACTTACAGAACTTGGGCTTCTCTTTTATACAGTGCTTCGACCGAACGGGAGTCAAGACTCAGCGAACTAAGTTTATCGAGTGATTCGTGATTTCCCTGTACTGACCGATCCGGCCTGATCATACTGAGGGGGACTAGTACAAGACTCGCGCCCTGTATTCAGCACAGCCACAGAAATCAGTCACTGATCGGGGGTTCAACAAGCCCCGTTACCCGGACCGCCCGAGCGTCCGCAGGTCCTCCGTCTCGACGCAGTCGGGGACGGCGTCGAGCGCCGTCTCTGGCCAGCCGTCGTGACCGAGCGTGATCTCGCTTTCGGGGTTCACCTCCGCGAGCGCGGCGACGCCCTCGGCCGCGGCGACTCGGGCCGCCTCGTCGAGCCGCTTCGGGACCTCCGCGGTGAGCGGGTACGTCTCCGAGAGCGCCCGCGGGAAGGGGCCGAAGGGCGGCTTCACGCGCCACACCGCGTCGTAGTCGTGGGTCGACGGCGCGTTCGACTCCGTGAGCAACAGGCGGTCCGGCGCCTCCAGCCGGGCGAGCCGGTCGCGGTGCCGGCGGATCTCGGGTCGCCGGGCCGACTCGTGGGAGGTGTAGAAGAACGCGTCCTTAGACACCGGGTCCGTGCGCTCCAGCTCGTCGGCGTGATCGAGCAACGCGCGGTAGCCGTCGAGCATCGCGGGGTGGCCGCGGGCCCGGCGGTCGACCAGTTCGAGGAGGTTCCCCGACCGGATCGCCGCCTTCACGCGGCGGAGCTCCTCGAAGGTGACGTGGAGGTTGTGCTCGGCCAGCAGCTGCTCGGCGGACGCGTCGGCGTCGGTGTTGCCGTTTCCGCCCCCGGCGCTCCCGTCTATCTCCCGGAGCTCCGCGGGCGTGTGCTCGGCGCAGACCGGACACGAGCAGGGGAAGTACTCCATCTCCTCCAGGTGCTCGGTCCCGGAGACCGTCAGGTAGCGCCCGTCGCGCGCCATCAGCGCGTAGGCGGCCGAGTCGAACAGGTCGCAGCCGGCGGCGACCGCCAGCGCGAGCATCATCGGGTGGCCCGCGCCGAACAGGTGGACGGGCGCGTCCGGGTCGAGCCCGCGCTTCGCGGCGCGGACCGCCTCGACGACGTCGGCGTAGCGGTAGGAGTTGAGGAGGGGCACCATCGCGCCGACCGGGAACACGTCGAGGTCGGTGTCGGTCGCGCGCCGGCCCGCCGCCTCTCGGAGGTCCGGGAACGTCGACCCCTGTACGGGCGCGTTGACGAGCATCTCGCCCGTCTCCGCCGCCTCGGCGTCGGCGAGCGCCTCCTCGGTGGTCGCCAGCTCGCGCTCGGCGCGCTCGCGGTCGACGTCGGGCGGCGTCGGCACGTCGACGGGGGTCGCCACGTCGCTCCCGATCCGCCGCTGGAACTCGATTATCTCCTCCGTCGTCACGTCGATGTCGCCGTACTCGGCGAGCTGGAAGGAGCCGGAGTCGGTCATGATCGCGCCGTCGAACCCGAGGAAGTCGTGGAGCCCCTCGTCCAGCACGCGGTCGCGAATCCGGTCCGTGCTCCGGATGATGTAGGAGTTGGTGATCAGCATCTCAGCGCCGAACTCCTCGCGGAGTCGGGACGGCTCGACAGTGAGCACGTTGGGGTTGACGACCGGCAGCAGCGCCGGCGTCTCGACCGTGACCCCGGCGCGGGGGACCTCCAGCCGGCCGATCCGCCCGGCGGCGTCGTGGTCCCGGATCTCGAAGTGATCGCGCATACCCGGAGTGCGCGGACGCGGGCGGTAAGGGTTGCGTTCGGGAGGCGACGGGACGGAGCCCTCGCCCCTCCGGTCGGGCTCCTCAGAGTCCCGTCGGGTGACTCACGTACTCGGTCTCTAGCCCCCACTCCGCCGACAGCGACTGGAGGGAGCGCACCCCGAACGTCTCCGTCGCGTAGTGGCCCGCGAGGAACACCGTGACGCCGGCCTCTCGCGCCTCGTGGTACGCCTTCCCCTTCCCCTCGCCCGTGATCAGTGCGTCGGCGCCCGCCTCGACGGCCTCGTCGAGCCAGTCGACGCCGGACCCGGTGACGACGGCGACCCGGTCGATCTCCTCCGGGCCGAAATCGAGCACGCGCGTCGGCGACGCCTCGCCGTCGGGCTGGCCCTCGAAGTCGTCAAGCGCCTCCCTGATCGACGCCGCGGACCGCGGCGCGTCGAGCTCGCCGACCGTCCCGATCGTGACCGGTCCGATCTCGCCGAACGGCTCCCGGTCCCCGACCCCGATCGCGCCCGCGACTCCGGCCGCGTTACCGAGGTCCTGATGGCCGTCCAGTGGGAGATGTGAGACGTACAGCGCGAGGTCGTTCTCGACCAGCGCCGCGATCCGGTCGTACGCGGTCCCCGTGACGCGGTCGATGCCCCCCCACGAGATCCCGTGGTGGACGACGAGGACGTCGGCGCCCGCGTCGGCCGCGGCCTCGATCGTCGCCTCGGCGGCGTCGACCGCGAACGCGACGCGCTCCACCTCGGCGTCGTCCGGACCGACCTGTACCCCGTTCGCGCTGGCGTCGACGTCGGCGTACGCCGCCGTGTCGAGTTCGTCGTCGAGCCGTCGCGCGTACTCGGAGAGTTTCATGACGATCCGTGGATCGGTCGGGGAATAAAGAGCGACGGTCCGTCCGGGTCGGCTCCGATCGCAGCCGGACCGAGAACGTCTCTCAGGCATATAAACGTCTCATGCGGTGGCGCGCGCCTCAGAGCGCCCGGAGGGCGCGACGGAGCGCGCGCGAGGGAGTCGGACGTCCGGAGCGAAGCGGAGGGCGTCCGACGAGGCTGGGGAGGCGTGAGGCTGCGGTGCTGTGCGGGGCGGGATTCAAATGGGCAGCCGCGAGGACGAAGCACGACGACGCAAGCACTGCAGGGAGCGAACGAAGTGAGCGACCGAAGCGCGTGGTTCGAGACGCCGGAGGCGTCTCGTCATCGCCGGAAATCAGAGATTTCCGGCTAGCAGTCAGAACGCAGAGCGTTCTGACGACATCACGAAAGGCGCTCCGCGCCTTTCGAACGACAGCGAGTCGCGCGAGTAGCGAGGGCGACCGAAGGGAGCGCTAATCGTCCAGTTCCTCGGCGATCGACTCCGGCGGGCCGTCGATCTCCGGACCGCTCTCCTCCGCCGACGTCCCGCCCGGGACCTCGGGCGGGGCGTCGAACTCGGGATCGAACAGCCGGAGGGCGGTCCGGATCGTCTCCCAGTCGTCCTCGCCCGCGGCGTCGCGCAGCGAGCTGGTCGGGGCCGCGAGCAGCTGGCCGACCAGCGCGTCCGCCATGTCCGAGACGGTCTCGCGCTGCTCGTCGGTCAGATCGCCCTGCGCCTCCAGCTTCGAGAGCGCGCGGTCGACCTCGCGGGCCTTGACGCGGTCGGCGCCCGCGTACATCGCGGAGATGGCGTCGTCCGCGCGCTTGCGCTTGTACGCCCGCAGGATGCGGTCGAGCTCCTCGTCGATGATCGCCTCGACCTCGCGCGCCTCCGCCTCGCGGCTCTCGCGAGTCCGGCGCGTCACGTCCTCTAACGCGTCGATGTCGTACAGCGTGAGCTCGTCGCGGTCGGCGACCGCCGGGTCGACGTCGCGGGGCTGCGCGATGTCGATGCAGACGAGCCGCCCCGCGTCCGCGACGTGTTCCGGCTCGATCACCGGTTCCGGGCTCCCGGTCGCCGAGATCACGAGGTCGGCCCCGTGCACGACCGCCGGGAGGTCGGCGAGCGAGACGGCCTCCGAGGGCGTGTCGACCTCGCCGGCGACGAACTCCGC
>NZ_NHPG01000006.1:0-39112 GCF_002252965.1 Halorubrum sp. Ea1 | reverse complement strand
CCGGCGACGACGCCGACGAAGAGGGTCGACGCGACCGCGGTCGCGACCGGGAAGGAGGCGACCGCGACGACCGCGACGGGCAGCGCCGCGAAGGCGGCCATCACGCGCGGCGAGGGCAGGGGGGCTGACGGGTCGGGACCCGCGTACGGGTCGGGGTGTACGGTGCGTCTGGAGCGGGATCGGTCTCGTCTCATGGTTGGATGGGGGCGGGTGGCGCGAGGGCCTCGCGCCGCGGTCTGGTGCTGTGCGTCGGTCGGGGACCGTGTCGAGTGCGTCGCGGTCCGGTCGGCGTCCGGGAGCGGTCGTCGCCCGCGGGAGGTCGTCGCCCGCGGGCCGGTCATCGGTCGCGGTCGGTCGCCGCTCGCTCTCGCGAGCGGGCCTCCGAGACCCCGACGACGTCGGTGAGGTCGGCGACCCCGACGTCCGGCGCGAGCCGGACCGAGGCGTCGACGTCGACCGTGAGGTCGTTGAGGCGGGGGCGGAGGTCGACCACGTCGACGCGTTCGACGTCGACGCCGTCGCGACCCTCGAGCTTCGATCGGACGCCGGCGTGGAGGTCGCCCGCGGCGTCGCGGGGGACCGCCACCCGGAGCGCGACGTCGGTCGCGCGGTGGCAGGGTGGGGCTGCCATACGGACCCGGGAGGGAGTCGATTCCTCACCCCGAGGCTCTGCCGCTTGAGCTACCGGGTCTAACGGTCGAAACGACCAGAGCGTCGGGGGACGGGGAAAGAAGACGGCACGCGCCTCGACGGGCGGGGGCCGACCGTCCCCGCGTCGGGGTCACGCGGCGACGGCGTCGAGACGAGCGACGACCGACCCGCGGACCCGCTTCCCGACGCTCCGAAGGGGGGCGAACGTCGGAATGGGGTCGCGGACGGTCATGGTGGGGGCGCCCGGCGGGAGATCCGCTCGGACGTGTACTCACGCAGAGGGGGAACCGAATTAATAGTTGCCCGAGTGTGGGGATCAATGGCGTGATTCGACGCCGGTGAAATATGACTATTGAGTATAATAAATGGGATGACATCGGCGGACGATTCCGCCTCGGATCACCAATACACTAAGGATGCCGGCGACCGTACACGTGGTAGACGTGTCCAGCCTGTTGCCGGTCATCGCGGCGATTCTTGTGTCGGGGCTCGTCGTCCAACTGGTCGCCCACCGACTGAAGGTGCCGAGCGTCATTTTCTACCTCCTCATCGGGGTGGTGCTGGGGCCGGAGGTGTTGGGGCTCGTGACCCTCGAGACGTTCGGGAACGGGTTGGAGATCATCGTCGGGATCAGCGTCGCGATCATCGTCTTCGAGGGCGCGTTCGCCCTGCGGATCGAGCGTATCCGCGGCGCGTCCACGGTGTCGCTCCGGCTCGTGACGGTCAGCGCGCTCGTGATGTTCCTCGGAACGGCGGCCGCGGTTCGGTTCTTCGAAGGCGCCGACTGGGAGATCGCGCTGCTCATCGGGGCGCTGCTCGTGGCGACGGGGCCGACCGTGATCACGCCGATACTCAACGTCGTCCGCGTCAGGGACCACGTCGCGACGGCGTTAGAGACCGAGGGGATCGTCAACGACGTGACGGCCGCGATCGTCGCCGTGGTGATCTTCGAGACGCTGCTGCTCGACGACCTCGGCGTTCCGGCGACCCTCTTCTCGTTCGTCGAGCGGCTCGGCGTCGGCGTGGCCGCCGGAGTGCTCGCGACGGTGATCATCTACTTGCTGCTGGACAGCGAGTTCGTCCCCGACCGCGACGTGCAGGCGTCGCAGTTCCTCGTGTTGGCGGCGGCGGTCGGGGCGTTCGCGGCCGCCGAGGCCGTCGCCGCCGAGGCGGGGATCGCGGCGGCGGCGACGAGCGGGATCCTCCTCGGCAACCTCGACATCGCTCACAGAGAGGAGATAGAGCGGTTCGCGGAGAACACGACGCTCGTCGTCCTCTCGTTCGTGTTCATCTCGCTGGCCGCGCTGATCGACGTCCAAGCGATCGCGGCGCTCGGCGTCGGAGCCGTCGGGCTCGTGCTCGTGATCATGCTCGTGCTCCGACCGCTCGGGGCGATCATCGCCACCGCCGGCGTCGAGCGGTTCACGTGGCCGGAGCGGCTGTTCATCGCCGGTGTCGGTCCGCGCGGGATCATCCCGGCGAGCGTGGCCACCCTGTTCGCCATCGAGCTGGAGCTCGCGGGGAACGTGGCGCAGGGCCAGCTGCTGGTCGGGACGGTGTTCGCCGTCATCTTCGCGACGGTCGCGATCGAGGCCGGGCTCGCGCGGCAGATCGGCGACTTCCTCGGAGTGTCACCAATGCGCACGATAATCATCGGCGGCGGTCGGGTCGGCCGGGCGCTCGCCACACGGCTGGAGCGGCGGGGAGAGTACGTCGTCATCGTCGAGATAGACGACGAAGAGGCCGAAGGAGCGCGCTCGGACGGGTTCACCGTGTACGAGGGCGACGGCAGCGACACGGAGACGCTGCGCGGCGCCGGGATCGAGGACGCCAAGCGGGTGATCACGGTGACCGGTGACGACGACATCAACCTCCTCGCGTGCCAGCTGGCGATCACGAAGTTCGACGTGGAATCGGTGTACTCGCGGGTGAACGAGCCGGACAACGTCGACGCCTTCGACAGTATCGGCGTGAAGGCGATCGACTCGCCGACGGCGACCGCGGTGGCCATCGACGACGAGATCGAGCGGCCGGCGATCACCCACTGGATGAGCGAGCTCGGAGACAGCCACGACGTGCAGGAGGTCGAGGTGACCTCGGAGGATCTCACCGGCAAGAGCATCCGCGACCTCAACGCGCAGATCCCCGACGGGACGTTCGTCGCCGTCGTCAGCCGCAACGGCGAGAACCACGTGCCGTCGGCGGACAGCGTGCTGGAGTACGGCGACCACGTCACCTTTATCGGCGACACGGACGCCGTCAGGAAGGCGATGAACCGGTTCCACCCGCACGACTGATCGGCGACGCGGGCCACGGTCGGCGTCGTCGCGAGCGCGGCTCCCGCCTCACTGACACCGGTTCTGTCGGAAGGTCACGTCGAAGACCGACTGCAGAGTGACGTAGAGCACCTCGCCGTAGGTGGCGCCCGGCGGACAGTCCGGGACGAACGTGTACTCACCGATGAGGCCGAGTCCCGAGACGTGCACGCGAATCAGCGCCCGTGCGGACTCGAAGGCGTCCTCGATCACCGACAGGGCCTCCTCCGGACCGGACGGGCCGACGGAGATGGTCTGCTGGAACACTACGTTCTCCGAGAGTCCCGACTCCACCGCGGCCGGGAGCACTTCGAGTTCGATCGTTCGTTCGGCGTCGAAGTCGCCGCCGACCTCGATGGTCACCGTCTGTGGGTCTCCGAACCTCTCTCTGAGAGAACAGCCGCCGAGTGCCCCGAGCACACTCGTTCCGAGCGTCCCGAGAATCGCTCGCCGCGTGCGCTCCATGTCGCGTTGCACCTCGTCCGGTTTCTTCAACGTTGGGGCTCGGCGACCGAGCGGCGGAGCCCCGAACGGGCGAGCGTGAGGCACGTCAGGACCGAACGCCGCGGCTGCCGAACGAAGTGAGGCAGCCGCAAAGTGAGCGTCCTGACGGAGATTTGAACTCGGAAAGACCGTCGGCCTCGCTTCGTCGCCGGCGCTTCGCGCCGGCTGCCTGCGAGACCGAAGGTCTCGCTTCGCTCGGCCGCTGCGACTTTCCTGCTCAAATCTCCGCGGCGTTTTCGGACACACCAAACGGCGAGCACCGCGAGCCGTGCGTGTGTCCGAAAACGTTCTGACGGAGTCTCACGCGAGCGAAGCGAGCGTGAGGCACGTCAGGACCGAACGCCGCGGCTGCCGAACGAAGTGAGGCAGCCGCAAAGTGAGCGTCCTGACGGAGATTTGAACTCCGGTCCCTGGCTCCGCAAGCCAAGAGGATAGTCCACTACCCTACCAGGACTCAATCAAACGTACCGCGGTAGAACTTAAGACGGTTACGGTCCGTAGGCCGCGTGGCGGAGGGTCGCATGCGGCGCGGTCGGGAGAGACGGCCGTGGACGGATTGCACACCTTTTGTATCGAGGGGACCGATGAGCCCATATGACGGAACTCCGATCCGCGACGGCGACGCCGCGGACCCGACGGGCGACGACGCCCCGGCACGGACCAGAAGCGGGCGTGGGTTCGGCCGTGAGACCCCGGCAAGGACAACGCTTATCCGCGGACTCGACAACCGAGGAGGTACGCGTATGGGAGTGATAGAGGACGTCTACGAGGACCTCGACACCGACGTCGAGTTCGAGGAGTTCGAGGCGGCCGTCGAGGACAAGGTCGAGCAGATGGGCGGGCTCGCCGACGAGGAGACGGCCGCGATGCTGATCGCCCACGAGCTTCGCGACGAGGAGGCCGACACGATCGCCGACATCGAGCCGGGGATGAACGACGTGAAGTTCCTCGGGAAGGTGACCTCCATCGGCGAGGTCCGGACCTTCGAGCGCGACGAGGAGGACGCCGAGGAGGGGCGCGTCTGCAACGTCGACGTCGCGGACGCCTCCGGCTCCGTGCGGGTCGCCCTCTGGGACGAGATGGCCGCGGCGGCCGTCGAGCAGCTGGAGGTCGGTCAGGTGCTCCGCGTCATGGGCCGCCCGAAGGAGGGGTACAGCGGCCTCGAGGTGAGCGCCGACAAGGTCGAGCCGGACGAGGACGCCGAGGTCGACGTGCAGGTGCTCGACACCTACCGCGTCGAGGACCTCTCGCTCGGCGCCTCCGACGTCGACCTCGTCGGGCAGGTGCTCGACACCGACTCGGTCCGGACGTTCGACCGCGACGACGGCAGCGAGGGGCGCGTGGCCAACCTCACCGTCGGCGACGAGACGGGCCGCGTGCGCGTCACGCTGTGGGACGACAAGGCCGACCTCGCGGACGAGTTCGAGGCCGGCGAGGTCGTCGAGGTCGGCGACGGCTACGTCCGCGAGCGCGACGGTGACTTGGAGCTCCACGTCGGCGACCGCGGAACCGTCGAGCGCGTCGACGAGGACGTCGAGTACGTCCCCGAGACGACCGACATCGCCGACCTGGAGATCGGCGAGACGGTCGACGTCGGCGGGGGCGTCATCGAGACGGACCCGAAGCGCACGTTCGACCGCGACGACGGCAGCGAGGGGCAGGTGCGGAACGTCCGGATCAAAGACGAGACCGGCGAGATCCGCGTCGCGCTGTGGGGCGACAAGGCCGACCGCGAGATCGACCTGGCGGACCGCGTCGTCTTCACCGATGTGGAGATCCAAGACGGCTGGCAGGACGACTTGGAGGCGTCCGCGAACTGGCGCTCGACGGTCACCGTTCTCGACGAGGGGGCGGAGGCGGCGGGCAACGCGGAGACCGACGCGTCCGGGTCCGGCGACGGTTCCGGAAACAGCGACCGCGCCGCGAGCGACACCGGACTCGGCGCCTTCGCTGAGGACGGACAGAAGGCGGCGACCGAGGCCGTCTCCGGCGGGGCCGGCGGGGAGGAGAGCGCCGGATCCGGCGGCACGGCGACCGCGACTGCGACCACGGAGGAGGTCGAGTTCACGGGGACCGTCGTGCAGACCGGCGACCCCGTCGTGTTGGACGACGGCCAGCGGACGAAGAGCGTCGAGACCGACGCGAGCCTCCGGCTCGGCGAGGAGATCACCGTACGGGGCGCGGAGCGCGACGGGACGATCCACGCGGACGACGTGTTCTGACCGTCGCGGGCCGCTCCGTCCCGACTGACTCCGGTTTCGAGGGCGCCGAACAGCGACGCGACGAGTAGCCGCGACGCCAGCGCTCGGGCGCGGAGACGCCGGTAACGGAAAGCGTTATACGGTACACGGACGCGACTGTGTGTATGAGTGTCGAGTTGCCGTTCGCGCCGGTCGACGGGATCATCCGGCGGAACGCCGGGGAGCTCCGCGTCAGCGCCGACGCCGCCGAGGAGCTGGCGCGCCGCATCCAATCGCACGGTGCGGAGCTGGCGATCGACGCGGCCGAGCGGGCAACCGAGGACGGACGGAAGACGCTGATGGCGTCGGATTTCGGCGTCGAACAGGTGATCGCCCGAGAGGATCTCACCCTGCCCGTCGCCCCCATCGACCGGATCGCGCGGCTCCGGATCGACGACCGATACCGGGTCGGCGTCGACGCGCGGATCGCGTTGGCCGACATCTTGGAGGACTACGCGGACAACGTCGCGAGCGCCGCCGCGACGCTCGCGCGACACGCCGACCGACGGACCGTACAGGCCGAGGACATCGAAACGTACTTCGCGCTGTTCGAGTAGATGCGGTTTGGCTACAGCGAGCGGTGTCTCGCGCACGACACGGGGGAGCGGCATCCGGAGAATCCGGACCGACTGCGCGCGATCCGCCGCGGCCTCGCCAAGCGGCACGGCGTCGAGTACGCCGAGGCGGACCCGGCGACCCGCGAGGAGGTCGTCGCCGTCCACGACGCGGAGTATGTAGACGAGTTCGAGGCGTTCGTCGACGACGGGGGCGGAAGCTGGGACCCGGACACTGTCGCGAGCGAGGGGACGTGGGACGCCGCGCTCACCGCGGCCGGCCTCGCGCAGTGGGCCGCCCGATCGGCGCTCGACGGGGCCGACGGCCGGGACACCCCGTTCGCGCTCGGCCGCCCCCCGGGCCACCACGCGGTCCCCGACGACGCGATGGGGTTCTGCTTCTTCAACAACGCCGCCGTCGCGGCCCAGACGGTCCTCGACGAGGGCGCCGCAGACCGGGTCGCGATCTTCGACTGGGACGTCCATCACGGGAACGGCACCCAGGACGTGTTCTACGACCGTGGCGACGTGCTCTACTCGTCGATCCACGAAGACGGGCTCTACCCGGACACCGGCGACCTCGAGGAGACCGGCCGCGACGACGGGGAAGGGACCACGGTGAACCTCCCGCTCGCGGCCGGCGCCGGCGACGCCGACTACCGCTACGCCATCGACGAGGCGATCGGGCCGGCGATCGACCGGTTCGACCCCGATCTGCTGATCGTCTCCGCGGGGTTCGACGCGCACCGCCACGACCCGATCTCGCGGATGCGCGTCTCCTCGGAGGGGTACGCGATGATGACCGACCGAATCCGGTCGGTCGCCGGCGACGCCGACGCGGTCGAGGCCTACGTGCTGGAGGGCGGCTACGGGCTCGACACCCTCGCCGAGGGGGTCTCGATGGTTCACGAGACGTACGACGGTCGAACGCCGGTCACCGACGACGAGGAGCCGGACGCGAAGACGGAGTCGTTAGTGGCGGACCTGCGGGAGTTGCTCGACCTATAGGCGGCACCGACCGGCGATCCGGGACCCGACGGACGCGCCGATCAGGCGGCTTCGCTCGTCGGTTAGCGTCGACAGAAACGCCCGGAACGGGGGTTGAGCCACAATCGTTCCACTCGTTTCGCTCGCGTCACTCTCTGATTCACACCCGCAGCGATCGATTTCGACGAACGGCTCGCTACGCTCGCCGTATTGTTCGGAGAAAACGCCCGGAGCGGGAGTTGAACCCGGAGGACTTCGTTCACTCCGTTCGCTCGTCCTCAGATTCAACTCCCTGCGAAACGATTCGTCGCCGCCGGTATCGACTCGCTGCGCTCGTCGATTGGCGGCGACAGAATACGCCCGGAGCGGGATTTGAACCCGCGTCACGACCGTGACAGGGTCGTATGATGGGCCACTACACCATCCGGGCAAACAGCGACAAAGCCCCGAAACGGGGGACGCCCGGAGCGGGATTTGAACCCGCGTCACGACCGTGACAGGGTCGTATGATGGGCCACTACACCATCCGGGCTTGTCGCAGTCATTCGTACCCCTGTCTGGCAAATAAGGCTTGTCATCGCCGGCGACGATGGGGACGGGTGACAGGGCGAGACGGCCGGCCGCGTCGCCGCTCGCGGCGGTAGCCTTTTGTATAATACCCGCATGAGTGTGAGTATCGCACGCCCCCGTCGTCGTGAGCCGCGCGCGGCGGAGCCGGTTGGCAAGTCTTATGCCGCTGGCGCATATAGCGATCTGTAGTATCTCGTGATAGCTTCTTTCAATAACCACCACCCATGGTAGACGTAAGCCAACACGAACTCGTCCCGGACCACGTCCTCCTCGACGACGACGAGGTCGACGAAGTCCTGGCGGAGTACGACGTGAAACGGACGAACCTACCGAAGATCAAACGCACGGATCCCGCGATCCCCGACGAGGCCGAGGTCGGCGACGTGGTGAAGATCGTTCGAAACTCCCGCACGACGGAGGAAGCGGTCGTGTACCGATTAGTCGTCTCATGAACAGGCAAGACCGACGCGTGGTTTCACGCGAGTACTTCTCCGACGAACGGCTGGCCGAACACCACTTCCGATCGTTCAACAACTTCCTCGACCGCGGCATGCAGGAAGTCGTCGACGAGAAGGAGACGATCGAGACCGACATCGGCGACAAGGAGGGCCAAGAGCCCGTCTACGTCGAACTCGGCGACGTGCGGATGGTCACCCCGCGCGTTCGCGAGGCCGACGGCTCGGAGGAGCTGCTGTACCCGCAGGAGGCCCGCCTGCGGAACATCACCTACTCGGCGCCCGTCTTCATGGAGATGTCCATCGTTCGCGGCGGCGAAGACGAGCCCGAACAGGTCGTCGACACCACCGAGACGAAGGTCGGCCGGATGCCGATCATGGTCGGCTCGGACAAGTGTAACATGGCCGGCTTCTCGGACGAGGAGCTCATCGACATCGGCGAGGACCCCGTCGACCCCGGCGGTTACTTCATCGTCAACGGCTCCGAGCGCGTGCTGATGACCTCGGAGGACCTCGCGCCGAACAAGATCCTCGCGGAGTACGACTCGAAGTACGGCGACGAGATCCAGGTCGCGAAGACGTTCTCCCAGCGCCGCGGCTACCGCGCGCTGGTGCTGTGCGAGCGCAACCGCGAGGGGCTGCTCGAAGTGTCGTTCCCGTCCGTCTCGGGCTCGATCGACTTCGTGACCCTCGTCCGCGCGCTCGGACTGGAGTCGGACGAGGAGATCGTCCACCGCGTCTCGGACGACCCCGAGATCGTGAAGTTCATGCTGGAGAACTTGGAGGAGGCGGAGGTGCAGACGACCGAGGAGGCCATCGAGACCCTCGGCGAGCGCGTCGCCTCCGGCCAGGGGAAGAACTACCAGCTCAAGCGGGCGAACTACGTCATCGACCGCTACCTCCTGCCGCACCTCCACGAGGAGGGCGTCGAGGAGGAGGACGTCCGGATCAACAAGGCGTACTACCTCTGCCGGATGGCCGAGGCGTGTTTCGAGCTCGCCTTGAACCGCCGCGAGTCCGACGACAAGGACCACTACGCCAACAAGCGCCTGAAGGTCTCCGGCGACCTGATGCGCGACCTGTTCCGGACCGCCCTGAACAAGCTGGCGCGCGACGTGAAGTACCAGCTGGAGCGCGCGAACATGCGGAACCGGCAGCTCACGGTCAACACGGTCGTTCGCTCGGACGTGCTGACCGAGCGGCTCGAACACCCGATCGCGACCGGGAACTGGGTGGGCGGTCGCTCGGGCGTCTCCCAGCTCGTCGACCGGACGGACTACATGGGCGTGCTCTCGCACCTGCGGCGCCTGCGCTCGCCGCTGTCGCGGTCGCAGCCGCACTTCGAGGCGCGGGACCTCCACGCGACCCAGTGGGGTCGCATCTGTCCCTCCGAGACGCCGGAGGGGCCGAACTGCGGGCTCGTGAAGAACTTCGCGCAGTCGATGGAGCTGTCGCAGACGGTCGAGGACGAACAGGGGCTGAAACGAGAACTGGCGTCGATGGGTGTCGAGGGGATCCCCGGCATCGAGGGCGTCGAACGACAGACGGCGGACGACTAATATGGCTCAGGCAGAACGCGAAGCGAAGGTGTACGTCAACGGGAGCCTCGTCGGGACCCATCCGGACCCCGAGGCCCTCGCCGAACAGATCCGCGAGGCGCGCCGCCGTGGCGATGTCTCCGACATGGTGAACGTCTCGGTCAGGGACCGGACCCAAGAAGTGATCGTCAACGCGGACGCGGGGCGGGCCCGCCGGCCGCTGATCGTCGTCGAGAACGGCGAGCCGCTGCTCGGCGACGAGGAGATCGAGGCGCTCGAGCGCGGCGACATCGAGTTCGAGGACCTCATCGACCGCGGCTACGTCGAGTTCATCGACGCCGAGGAGGAGGAGGACATCCTCGTCGCCGTCGACGAGGAGGACGTGACCGAGGACCACACGCACCTCGAGATCGACCCGCAGCTCGTGTTCGGTATCGGCGCGGGGATGATCCCGTACCCCGAGCACAACGCGAGCCCGCGCATCACGATGGGCGCGGGGATGATGAAGCAGTCCCTCGGGCTCCCCTCCGCGAACTACCGGATCCGGCCTGACACGCGTCAGCACCTGCTGCACTACCCGCAGCTGGCGATGGTGAAGACGCAGACGTCCGACCAGATCAGCTTCGACAAGCGGCCGGCGGCGCAGAACTTCGTCGTCGCCGTGATGTCCTACGAGGGGTTCAACATCGAGGACGCGCTGGTGATGAACCAGGGCTCCGTCGACCGCGCGCTCACCCGCTCGCACTTCTTCCGGACCTACGAGGGCGAGGAGCGCCGGTACCCCGGCGGTCAAGAGGACCGCTTCGAGATCCCCGACCAGGACGTCCGCGGCGCGCGCGGCGAGGAGGCGTACACCCACCTCGACGAGGACGGCCTGGTCAACCCCGAGACGAAGGTGGACGAGTCCTCGGTACTCCTGGGCAAGACCAGCCCGCCGCGCTTCCTGGAGGAGCCCGACGACATGGGCGGGCTCTCCCCGCAGAAGCGCCGGGAGACCTCGGTCACGATGCGCTCGGGCGAGTCGGGCGTCGTCGACACCGTGACGCTGATGGAGGGCGAGGACGGCTCCAAGCTCTCGAAGGTGAAGGTTCGCGACCAGCGCGTCCCCGAGCTGGGCGACAAGTTCGCGTCCCGCCACGGCCAGAAGGGCGTCGTCGGCCACCTCGCTCCGCAGGAGGACATGCCGTTCACCGAGGAGGGGGTCGTCCCCGACCTCGTGATGAACCCGCACGCCCTGCCGTCCCGGATGACGGTCGGCCACGTGCTGGAGATGCTCGGCGGCAAGGTCGGTTCGCTCCGCGGCTCGCGGGTCGACGGCACGCCGTTCCAGGGCGAAGACGAGGAGGAGCTCCGCGAGGGGCTCGAGGAACACGGATTCAAGTCCTCCGGCAAGGAGGTCATGTACTCCGGCGTCACCGGCGAGAAGATCGACGCGGAGATCTTCGTCGGGACGATCTTCTACCACAAGCTGTACCACATGGTGTCGAACAAGCTCCACGCTCGCTCGCGCGGGCCGGTCCAGGTGCTCACGCGCCAGCCGACCGAGGGGCGCGCCCGCGAGGGCGGCCTGCGCGTCGGTGAGATGGAGCGCGACACGATCATCGGCCACGGCGCGTCGATGGTGCTCAACGAGCGGCTGTTAGAGTCGTCCGACGCCGAGACGGTCCACGTCTCCGCGGAGACGGGGCTCGTCGCCGTCGAGGACCGCGAACAGCGCCGGGTGTACGACCCGGTCACGGGCGACGAGGACGACATCCACGAGCTCGAAGTGAGCTACGCGTTCAAGCTCCTGCTCGACGAGATGATCGCCCTGGGAATCCGACCGAAGCTCGAACTGGAGGACGCTATTTAAATGTCAATGCAAACACCGAAAGTGCTCGGCGGCATCGACTTCGGCCTCATGGACCCGGAAACGTACCGGGACATGTCGGCGACGAAGGTGATCACGGCCGACACGTACGACGACGACGGCTACCCGATCGACATGGGGCTGATGGACCCGCGGCTCGGCGTCATCGACCCCGGCCTGGAGTGCCGGACCTGCGGCTCCCACTCCGGCTCCTGTAACGGTCACTTCGGCCACATCGAGCTGGCCGCGCCCGTCATCCACGTGGGCTTCACGAAGCTCATCCGGCGCCTGCTCCGCTCGACGTGCCGCGAGTGCGGCCGACTCGCCCTGGACGAGGCGCAGCGCGACGAGTTCCGCGACCGCTACGAGCGGGCGAAGGAGCTCGGCGACGACGAGCACGACGTGCTGAAGGCCGCCGTCCGGCAGGCCCGGAAGGCGTCGACGTGCCCGTTCTGCGGCGAGCCGCAGGCGGACATCAAACACGAGAAGCCGACCACCTACTACGAGGTGCAGGACGTGCTCTCGGGCGACTACTCCGAGCGGATCGCGGCCGCGATGCAGCCCGACGAGGAGGAGGATGACCCGGGGACCTCCCCGCAGGAGCTCGCCGAGAAGACCGACATCGCCTTAGACCGGATCAACGATATCATGGCCGGCGAGTTCCGCCCGCGCAAGGAGGACCGCCGGTCCATCGAGAAGGCGCTCGACGTCGACCTCACCGAGGAGGACATGAACAAGCTGATGCCCTCGGACATCCGCGACTGGTTCGAGGACATCCCGAACGAAGACTTAGAGGTCCTCGGCATCGACGCGGAGGACTCCCGACCGGAGTGGATGATCCTGACGGTCCTCCCCGTCCCGCCGGTGACCACGCGCCCCTCCATCACGCTCGATAACGGCCAGCGCTCCGAGGACGACCTCACGCACAAGCTGGTCGACATCATCCGGATCAACCAGCGGTTCATGGAGAACCGCGAGGCGGGCGCCCCGCAGCTGATCATCGAGGACCTCTGGGAGCTGCTTCAGTACCACGTCACCACGTTCGTCGACAACGAGATCAGCGGGACCCCGCCGGCGCGACACCGCTCCGGCCGCCCCCTCAAGACGCTCAGCCAGCGGCTGAAGGGGAAGGAGGGCCGCTTCCGCGGCTCGCTGTCCGGGAAGCGCGTCAACTTCTCCGCTCGGACCGTCATCTCGCCGGACCCGACCCTCTCGCTGAACGAGGTCGGCGTGCCGGACCGCGTCGCCAAGGAGATGACGCAGACGCTCAACGTCACCGAGCGCAACGTCGAGGAGGCGCGCCAGTACGTCCGGAACGGCCCGGAGGCGCACCCCGGCGCGAACTACGTCCGACGACCTGACGGGCGTCGCCTGAAGGTGACCGAGAAGAACTGCGAGGAGCTCGCCGAGAAGGTGGAGGCCGACTGGGAGGTCAACCGGCACCTCGTCGACGGCGACATCGTGATCTTCAACCGGCAGCCCTCGCTGCACCGGATGTCCATCATGGCCCACGAGGTCGTGGTGATGCCGTACAAGACGTTCCGGCTCAACACCGTCGTCTGTCCGCCGTACAACGCCGACTTCGACGGCGACGAGATGAACATGCACGCGCTCCAGAACGAGGAGGCCCGCGCCGAGGCGCGCGTCCTCATGCGCGTGCAAGAACAGATCCTCTCGCCGCGGTTCGGCGGGAACATCATCGGCGCGATCCAGGACCACATCTCCGGGACGTACCTGCTCACGCACTCGAACCCCGAGTTCACCGAGACGCAGGCGCTCGACCTGCTCCGGGCGACGCGAGTGGACGAGCTCCCCGAGGCCGACGGCGTCGACGACGACGGCCGCGACTACTGGACCGGCCGGACGCTGTTCTCCGAGCTGCTGCCCGACGACCTCACGCTGCACTTCTCGTCGTCGACCGGCGACGACGTCGTCATCGAGAACGGCCAGCTGGTCGAGGGGACGATCGACGAGGACGCGGTCGGCGCCTTCGGCGGCGAAGTCGTCGACACCCTCACCAAGGAGTACGGCGAGACGCGCTCGCGCGTGTTCATCAACGAGATCGCGTCGCTCGCGATGCGCGCGATCATGCACTTCGGCTTCTCGATCGGGATCGACGACGAGTCGATCCCGCCGGAGGCCGAAGAGCAGGTCGACGACGCGATCGAGAGCGCGTACGACCGCGTCCAGGAGCTGATCGCGACGTACGAGGCCGGCGAGCTGGAGTCGCTGCCGGGCCGCGGCGTCGACGAGACCCTGGAGATGAAGATCATGCAGACGCTCGGAAAGGCCCGCGACTCGGCCGGGGAGATCGCCGACCAGCACTTCGGCGACGACAACCCGGCGGTCGTGATGGCCCGCTCCGGCGCGCGTGGCTCGATGCTGAACCTGACGCAGATGGCCGGCTCCGTCGGCCAGCAGGCGGTCCGCGGCGAGCGGATCAACCGCGGCTACGAGGACCGGACGCTCTCTCACTACAAGGAGAACGACCTCTCCGCGGAGGCGCACGGCTTCGTCGAGAACTCCTACCGCGGCGGGCTCACGCCCGAGGAGTTCTTCTTCCACGCGATGGGGGGCCGCGAGGGGCTGGTCGACACGGCGGTCCGGACCTCCAAGTCCGGCTACCTGCAGCGCCGCCTCATCAACGCGCTCTCCGAGCTGGAGGCGCAGTACGACGGCACGGTCCGAGACACCTCGGGCCGGATCGTCCAGTTCGAGTTCGGCGAGGACGGCACCTCGCCGGTGAAGGTGTCCTCCGGCGAGGGCGACGGCATCGACGTGGACGACATCGTCGACCGCGTCGTCGACTCCGAGTTCGACTCCGACGACGAGAAGGAGCGGTTCCTCGGCGAGCGCACGCCGCCGACGAACCTGTCGGAGCACGCCGGACCCGGCCTGAACAAGGCCTCGGGGGTGGAGTCGGATGACTGAGTACGACCACGTCACCGACGACATGGAGGCGGTCGTGGAGGCGACCGAGCTGCCCAGCCGCCTCAAAGACGAGGTGTACGAGGCGCTCGAGAAGAAGGGCGAAGAGACCGGCGAGATCACGGTCGAGCAGGCCACCGAGGTCGCGACGGGCGTCGAGAACCGCTACGTCGAGACGCGCGTGGACCCGCTCGACCCCGTCGGCACCGTCTCCGCGCAGTCGATCGGCGAGCCCGGAACGCAGATGACGATGAACACGTTCCACTACGCCGGCGTCGCGGAGATCGACGTCACGCAGGGGCTCCCCCGGCTCATCGAGCTGGTGGACGCCCGGAAGACGCCGGACACGCCGATGATGACCGTCCACCTCGAGGGCGAGTACGCGACGGACCGCGAGAAGGCCCACGAGGTCGTCTGGTCCATCGAGGCGACGCGCATCCTCGCGCTCGGCGACGTGTCGACGAACGTCGCCGACATGCTGGTGCGGATCGACCTGAACGACGACACCCTGCTCGAGCGGTGGCCGACCCACTCCGATCCCTCGGAGGTCGCCGAGATCATCGCCGAGACGATCGAGGACTCGCTCGGCGTCGACACCCGGCAGTCGGGCACCGTCATCGAGTTCGGCCCCGGAGAGCCGAGCTACCGCGAGCTGCTCCAGCTCGTCGAGCGGCTCCGGGAGATAGTGTTCAAAGGGATCGAAGAGATCGAGCGCGTCGTCATCCGGAAAGAGGAGATCGACGGCGACGAGGAGTTCGTCCTCTACACCGAGGGATCGGCGTTCGGCGACACTCTCGACATCGAGGGCGTCGACGCCTCGCGCACGACGTGTAACAACATCCACGAGATCTACCGCAACCTCGGCGTCGAGGCGGCCCGCGAGACGATCATCGACGAGACGAAGAACACGCTCGAAGAGCAGGGGCTCGACGACGTGAACGTCCGCCACCTGATGCTCGTGGCGGACATGATGACGACCAACGGCGAGATCGACTCGATCGGCCGCCACGGCATCTCGGGATCGAAGGACTCCGTGCTCGCGCGCGCGGCGTTCGAGGTGACGGTCAACCACCTGCTCGACGCCGCGATCCACGGCGAGTACGACGAGCTCGACGGCGTCATCGAGAACGTCATCGCCGGCAAGCCGATCTCGCTCGGCACCGGCGACGTCGACCTCCGGATGGGGTCGCGCGTCGTGGGCGACGACTGATGTACGTCGAGCTCTCCGACGAGGCGCGGCGCTACATCGGTCGGTTCGACGAGCTGACCGGGGTCGCGCCGAAGGACTGCCTCGTGGAGGGCGACCGGCTCGTGTTCCTCGTGCCGGCCGGCGAGATGGCCGCCGCGATCGGACAGGCGGGCGAGACCGTCGAGGAGGCGGAGCGGCGGCTGGGCAAGTCGGTCGAGCTGGTGGAGGACGCGGACACGCCGGAGGCGTTCGTCTCGAGCGCGCTCGCGCCCGCGGCGGTCAACGCCGTGACCATCTCCGAGCAGAACGACCGCGTCGCGTACGTCGAGGTGCCGGAGCCGGACCGCGGCGTCGCCATCGGCGCCGACGGGACCAACATCGAGACGGCACGGACGCTGGCCAAGCGCCACCACGACATCGACGACGTGCAGCTGACGTAGGTCGCGATCCCGCGTCTAGCCGTCCGCGAACGTACGTTCCGTATCCGGGGATCCGCGCGCTTTTGACCGCGGCTCCGTTTTGTGACCCATGAACCGCAGACGCCTCCTCGCGAGCCTCGGGACCGCAGTCGCGGTCGGGAGCGCCGGCTGTTCCGACGACGACGGTGACGGGTCGGGCAACCCGACCGACGACGGGTCCGACCGCCCGTTCACCGACGCGAACTGGCGCGACGGCGACGCGCTCGCGCTCGACGCGCTCGCCGAGTCCCACGTCGACGCGTTCGTCGACGCGGGCGGCTTCACCCTGTTCTCGACGGCCGAGACGAGTCACGACGGCGACGCGGATCCGACGCCGTGGCTCCCGTCGCAGGTGTACGAATCGGGCTACGACCTCGAGAACGGTCGCCAGTACGTGAGACAGGAGCTGACGGAGACGGAAGAGCCGGACGTCACGGAGCTGTACATCGCCGGCGACGAACTGCTGTTCCGGCGGCAGACCGACGGCGAGACGCAGTACGACCGCCAGTCGGTGGACCGCTCGGAGGGCGACCTCGAAGAGGCGATGCGACAGGAGGCGCTGACGGGGATCCGCGTCGAGGGGGAGACGGAGACCGGCGAGACGCAGTACGAGGGACTGAACCGCTGGAACATGGCGAGCGACGGGGCGGGCGAAGTCCGCGGCGAGACGACCGCCCGGTTCACCGCCGACGAGTTCGACGGCGACCGGAACATCCCCGAGACCGTCGAGACCGCGTCCGCGACGGCGCACGTGTACGAAGCCGGCGTCGTCCCGCGGCTGGAACAGTCGTGGGCCGGCGGACACGACGGGGGAGAAGCGACCGTCGACATCGACATCGACTACCGCGATCCCGGGGCGGAGATCCCCGAACCCGACTGGGTCGCCGACGCCCGCGAGGCGACGAGCGAGTGATGACGACCGGCGGCGACGGCGACTCGCGGTCGGCGGCGAACGACGGGCGCTCGCGACGGCTTACCGTCTCAGCGGAGACGAGCGGCGGTCGTTTCGAATGCGCTCGTGGAGAGAAACACTCTCAGAACGGACGAGAGGTACCGCTCGGGCGATCTGAGGGCGTTTCGCCGCGTCGAAAGACGACGCTTAAGTAGCTCCGTTCGGAAGTAGACGTACGATGGCGAACGGCAAATACGCGGCCCGTAAGCTCAAACAGGACCGGCAGAAGCGCCGCTGGTCCGACTCCGAGTACGCTCGGCGAGAGCGCGGGCTCAAGAAGAAGTCCGACCCCCTCGAGGGCGCCCCGCAGGCTCGCGGGATCGTCCTGGAGAAGGTCGGAATCGAAGCAAAGCAGCCGAACTCGGCGATCCGAAAGTGCGTCCGCGTCCAGCTCATCAAGAACGGGAAGCAGGTCACCGCGTTCTGTCCCGGTGACGGCGCCATCTCGTTCATCGACGAGCACGACGAGGTCACGATCGCCGGGATCGGCGGGGCTAAGGGTCGCGCGATGGGCGACCTCTCCGGTGTCAACTACAAAGTCGAGAAGGTCAACGGCGTCTCCATGATCGAACTGGTTCGCGGAAACGCGGAGAAGCCCGTCAGATGAGCGGCGAGGAGACCGAGGCGCCGTCCGACGAGGACGTCGCCGCCGACGAACCGGATCCGGACGCGCCCGCGTCCAGCGAGGCCGCCAACGAGAACGCCAAGCTGTTCGGCGTCTGGGACGTCACCGAGATCGCCTACGAGGACCCCTCGACGAAACGCTACATGACCGTGACGCCCATCGCCCACACGATGGGGCGCCACGCGTCGAAGCAGTTCAAGAAGTCCGAGATCTCCCTGGTCGAGCGGCTGATCAACCGCCTGATGCAGACCGACGAGAACACGGGCAAGAAGCAGCAGGCGACGCGGATCGTCCGCGACGCCTTCGACATCGTCCACGAACGGACCGAGGAGAACCCGGTGCAGGTCCTCGTTCGCGCGGTCGAGAACGCCGCGCCGCGGGAGGAGACCGTCCGCCTGAAGTACGGCGGCATCTCCGTCCCCAAGGCGGTCGACGTCGCGCCCCAGCGCCGCGTCGACCAAGCGCTGCTGTTCATCTCTGACGGCGTCGCCAGCGCGACGTACAAGTCGAGCACCGCCGCCGCCGAGGCGCTCGCCAACGAGCTTACGACCGCTGCCGACTACGACGCCGACCGCTCCTACTCCATCTCGCAGAAGGAGGAGCGCGAGCGCGTCGCCGCCGCGGCCCGCTAACGAGGCGGACCTCGGCGAGCCGACCGGCGCCGAGCGATTCTCTCTCCGTGCCCCCCGAGCGACAGCCTCGTCCGGACCGCGAAGGCTCTGACTCCTGACTCCCGCCGCCTCGTGTCACAGGTCCCGGCGAGCCTGCGGGTCTGGCAATATTTACTTGTGGGTCCTCCGGAAACACGCTCGCCGTATGGCAAACGCGCTGATGCAGTCCTGGCGGCGGTACCGCGAGGTACCGATCGTGTATCGCATCGGACTGGCGTTCGTGCTCGGTTCGGTGTTCGGGCTCGTCGTGGGGCAGCCGGCGACGGTGCTCCAGCCGCTCGGCGACCTGTTCGTGAACCTGCTGAGCATGCTGATCGTCCCGATCGTCGTGTTCACGCTGCTGATGGGGGCGCGGCGGCTCTCGCCGAGCAACCTCGGGAAGATCGGCGGGCAGGTGGTCGGGTTGTACGCGCTCACCTCGGCCGCGGCGGTCGGGTTCGGACTGCTAGTCGCGAACCTCATCGATCCGGGAGCCAACCTCGAACTGGGCGACGCGGAAGCACAGACCGCAGAGGCGCCCGACATCGTCGAGGTGCTCCTCGGGATCGTTCCCGAGAACCCGATCGGCGCGATGGCGGCCGGGGACATTCTCCCGACGATCTTCTTCGTCATCGTGTTCGGACTCGCGCTGGCGCTCGTCGAGCAGTCCACCGACTCGGCCGACATCCGCGAGGGCGTCGAATCGTTCTACAACTTGGCTGAGGCGGGCGCAGAGGCGATGTTCAAGGTCGTCTGGGGCGTGATGGAGTACGGCGTGATCGGCGTGTTCGCGTTGATGGCGGCGGTGTTCGGCGAAGCCGGCGTCGACGCGATCGTCCCGTTCGCCCTGCTTATCGCCACACTAGCGATCGCCGTCGCCGCGCACATCGCGGTCGTCCACCTCGGGGTCATCGTGCGGCTGCTCGCCGGACAGTCGCCAACAGCCTTTCTCGCCGGGGGACGCGACGCGCTGATCACCGCGCTGTCGATCCGCTCGTCGAGCGGGACGCTTCCGGTGACGATGGCGAACGCCGACGACAACTTCCACATCGACGAAGGGGTCTACAGCTTCTCGTTGCCGCTTGGCGCGACGATCAACATGGACGGCACCGCCCTCTACCAAGGCGTGGCCGCGGTCTTCGCCGCGAATCTCGTCGGCGTACAACTGTCCATCGCCGAACAGGTGACCGTCGTCCTCGTGGCGGTGCTGGCGAGCGTCGGGGCGGCGGGCGTGCCGGGGACCGGGCTCATCATGTTGACGCTCGTGTTGACGCAGCTCGGACTGCCGCTCGAAGTCGTCGGGTTCGTCGCCGGCGTCGACCCGATCCTGGATCGGCTGCGGACGATGACCAACATCAGCGGCGATCTGGCGGTCGCCACGATCGTCGCGAAGTGGAACGACGCGGTCGACTTCACGCGGGGCGCGTGGGTCGGGAAGAGCGATGACCTCGGCGTCGCCGCCGGCGACGATTAAAAACGGAGTAAGCTGGGACGATCGGCGTCGGCGGTCGCCTCAGTCGTCGGCCGGCGCCGCGCCGGAGCCGTCGTCGACGTGCTGCTGTTTGACCCACGAGAGCTTGCCGCCGGCGGCGAGGATGTCGCGCTCGCGCTCGGAGGCGTCGAGGTCGGCGGTGAACTCCCACTCGCCGTTGACGCTCACGGTGAACTCCTCCTGCCCGGAGGAGACGCCCGCGGGCACGTCGTCGACGATCTCGAGGTCGTCGCCCTGCTCGATCTCCTCGTACGTCTCCGCGTCGATCGCCAGCGGGACGATGCCGAAGTTGAACAGGTTCGCCTTGTGGATACGGGCGAAGCTCTGCGCGAAGACCGCCTCGATGCCGAGGTACATCGGACAGAGGGCGGCGTGCTCGCGGGAAGAGCCCTGCCCGTAGTTCTCGCCGGCGACGAGGACGCCGCCGTCGGCGTCGAGCGCGCGCTGCGCGAACGTGTCGTCGACGCGCGAGAGCGTGAACTCGGAGAGCTTCTCGATGTTCGAGCGGAACTTCAGGATGTCCGCCGTCGCCGGGATGATGTGGTCGGTGGTGATGTTGTCCTCCATCTTGAGGAGCGCCTCACCGCCGTCCACGTCGATCCCGTCCTTGAGCGGCACGTCGCCGATGTTCGGGCCCTTGACGAGACCGTCGTCGATCGCCTCGTCGGGCGAGATGATGTCGGAGTCGGACTCACCCATGCCGGGGCCGTACTTCGTCCCCATTTCCAGGCCGGGCTCCTCGAGGTCGCCGAGGTCGTCCGCGAGGTCGCGCGGGTCGACGATCTCGCCGGTGATGGCCGCCGCGGTGGCGACCTCGGGCGAGCAGAGGAAGACGGAGTCGTCCTCGATGCCCGAGCGGCCCTCGAAGTTGCGGTTGAAGGTGCGCAGCGAGACGGAGTCGGAGGCGGGCACGTGACCGATGCCGATACACGCGCCGCAGGTCGCCTCGGAGAAGTTGACGCCGGCCGCCATCATCTCCGCGGTCCAGCCCTCGCGGGCCAGCATCTCGGACGCCTGCTTGGAGCCGGGCGCGACGATCATCTCGGTGCTCTTGGACACCTCGCGTCCCTCCAGCATCTTCGCGCTGGGGAGGATGTCCTCGTAGGCGCCGTTGGTACAGGAGCCGATGATGACCTGCTCGACGTCGGTGCCCTCGTACTCGCTGACGGGGGCGACGTTGTCGGGCATCGACGGGGCGGCGACGAGCGGTTCGAGGTCGGAGAGGTCGACCTCGATCGTCTCCGCGTACTCCGCGTCGTCGTCGGGCTGGAGGTCGACGTACTCCTCTTCGCGGTCCTGACGGGAGAGCCAGTCTTTCGTCTTCTCGTCGGTCGCGAAAATGGAGGAGGTGGCGCCGAGCTCGGTGCCGAGGTTGGTGATCGTGGTCCGCTCGGGGATCGAGAGGTTCTCGGCGCCAGGGCCGGTGTACTCGAAGATCTTGCCGACGCCGCCCTTGACCGTCAGATCGCCGAGGAGGTGGAGCGCGATGTCCTTCGCGGTCGCCCACTCGGGGAGCTCGCCCTCGAGGTGGACGTTGACGACCTCGGGCATCTCGACGTAGTAGGGGCCGCCGCCCATCGCGACGGCGATGTCGAGCCCGCCGGCGCCGATCGCGAGCTGGCCGAGCCCGCCGGGGGTCGGCGTGTGCGAGTCGGAGCCGAGCAGCGTCTTGCCGGGCGCCGCGAAGTTCTCCTTGTGGACCTGGTGGCAGATGCCGTTGCCGGGCCGCGAGAAGTAGGCCCCGTACGTGCCGGCCGCGGAGCGGAGGAACCGGTGGTCGTCGGTGTTCTTGAAGTCGAACTGGTACGTCTGGTGGTCGCAGTACTGCGCGGCGAGCTCCGTCTGGATCTCGTTCATCTCCAGCGCCTCGAACTGGAGCCACACCATCGTCCCCGTCGTGTCCTGCGTCAGCACTTGGTCGATCTCGATGCCGATCTCCTCGCCGGGCGTCAGCTCGCCCTCGACGAGGTGGTCACCGAGGATCTTCTCCGTAATCGTTTGTCCCATATCATCCGCACGTCGCTCTCCCGTGGATATAAAACCCGCGAGTTTCCCGAAAGATCGACCGTGTAGGATCCGTCTGACCGGCAATTCTTGGCGGGAGATCGGCGGGATATCGTTCCCCGTGAGAGCGGTATCCGTAACGAGTGTATAAGGCTCATAAAGGCCGTTGGCGGCCGGATTATCCGGATCTCACGGCGGCGTCGGCCGGGCCGGTGCGCGTCGCGACCGGGTGCGACACCGTTTAGTCTCGCCCGCGGATTCGGTCGGGCATGTTCGACTCGGGAGCAACGGTCGCGGCGGCGCTGGAAGCCGGCGACGCCGACCTCGACGACGCGCAGCGACAGCCGAACGGCGTCGACCTCACGGTCGGAGAGGTCTTCGAGCAGACGGCGCCCGGACGGATCGGCCGCGACGGGAAGCGCGTCGGCGAGCGTGAGCCGGTACCGCTCGAAGACGGCGTCTACCGGCTGGAGCCGGGAACGTACGTGGTCCGGTACGGGGAGCCGGTGCGGATACCGAGCGAGCGGGTCGGGTTCGTGCTCCCGCGGTCGACGCTGCTGCGGAACTCCTGTACCCTCGACACCGCCGTCTGGGACGCCGGCTACGAAGGCGTCGGCGAGGGCCGCCTCGACGTGGGCCACGCTCTTGAGATCGAGCCCGGCGCGCGGATCGCCCAGTTGGTTCTCGCCGCCGCCGATCACGACGGAGCGTACGAGGGGTCGTATCAGGGGGAAAATCTCTGAGAGCGTCGGGGGAGGACCGCTGAGAATATCAGGGGAGGACCGCTGAAAAACGGGCGCGGAGTCGGCGACGCTCGCACGCGCCGGGGGCGCGGCCGCGGAAGACGGTCTTCGCTCGCCGACATGAGGCCGTCGCTCATCGATACGAAAGGACGAACGGCACGCCCGTGCCGGGAAAAGGTGGCACAGGCGTGCCGTTCAGTAGGTCCCCGCTGACGCTTCGGCCCTCCAAGCGAAGCGTCAATCGAGATAAGCAGTGGAACGCACTTAAGGGTAGCGGGGGCGGCAGGGCTATCGGATTCGGATCCAGTGAAGTCGACAGGAGAATCGGCCGACGCGAGCGACCTACCGCCTCGCCGGATGGTCGTCGCGGAGCCGGGACTGCCCCTCGCCGAGCAGCCGCTCGCGGAGGGTGCCGTCGCCGCGGGGAGCGTCGCCGGCGTCGTCCGGGTCCGGAACGAGTCCGCGCTCGCGGAGCTCCGGGACGACGAGGTCAACGAAGTCCGTCAGCGAGTCGGGGCGGACGACCTCCTTCACGTTGAATCCGTGGACGCCGACCTCCTCGTGCCAGTACGCCAACTCGTCGGCGACCACCTCGGGGGTACCGACGATCTTCGGTGAAGTGGTGCCGAGCCCGCAGAACTCCGCGACCTCGCGGACCGTCCACTCGCGGTCCGGCTGCGCCTTCGTGAACGCGTTCATCGTCCCCTGTATCGCGTCCGTCTCGATGTGCTCGACCTTCTGGTCGGGGTCGAGCTCCGAAAGGTCCATGTCGAGGAAGCCGGAGAGGAGCGCGAGCGTCGCCTCGACGTCGACGTGGCGCGTGTACTCCTCGTGCTTCGCCTCCGCTATCGCCTGCGTCTCGCCGACGACGGGGACGACGCCGATGAAGAACTTCAGGCTCTCGGGGTCGCGGCCGTGGTCGGCCGCGCGCGATTTCACGTCGGCCATGTACTCGCGAACGCCCTCCTCGGTCGGCTGGCTGGCGAAGACGGCCTCGGCGTTCGCGGCCGCGAACTCCCGGCCACGGTCGGAGGAGCCGGCCTGATACACGACCGGGGTCCGCTGCGGCGAGGGCTCGCAGCCGTGGGGGCCGGGCACGGAGAAGTGCTCCCCCTCGTGGGCGATCGCAGACACCTTCTCGGGGTCGGTGTAGCGCCCGGCCTCGCGGTCGACCTCGACCGCGTCGTCGTCCCACGACTCCTCCCACAGCTTGTAGCAGACGTCGAGGAACTCGTCGGCGCGGTCGTAACGCGTCTGCTTGTCCATCCGCTCCGAGAGCCCGAGGTTTTCGGCGGCCGACTGGAGGTAGGAGGTGACGACGTTGATCGCGATCCGCCCGTCGGTGAGGTGATCGAGCGTGGAGAACTCCCGCGCGAGCTGGTAGGGATGGGTGTACGTCGTCGACCGCGTCACGGCGAACCCGAGGTCGTCGGTGACCTCCGCCATCGCGGGGACGACGAGCTGCGGGTCGCTCGCGGGCGTCTGGACCCCCTTCTCGACGGCCGTGTGCCGGTCGTCGCCGTACACGTCGTAGATCCCGCGCACGTCCGCGAAGAACACCGCGTCGAACCCGCCGCGCTCGGCGGTCCGGGCGACCTCGGTCCAGTACTCCCGGTCCGCGTACTCCGGCGACCGGTCGCCGGGGAAGGTCCACGACCCCGGCGAGACGTGCTCGACGGAGGCCATGGTAAAGAGGTTGAGATGCAGGTGGTCGGGCATGGACGCGGATACGGGAGGCCCCGGTAATACCCCACAGAAAGGGGCGTCACTTGTCGGCGTCGCGGACGCGGGGAGCGGCGGCGGTGAGCCCGACGGGGCGGGACGACCGTGCGGAGGGGAAGCGGCCTACGGAGACGCCGTCTCCGGCGAGGAGACGTACGCGGCGAAGTCGGAGGTCGTGATGATCCCGATGGGCGTGTCGCCGTCGACGACGGGCACGTGGTGGAACCCGTGCTCGACCATGACCGCGGCGATCGCGGAGACGGAGTCCTGCGCGCTCGCCGTGATGGGATCGCGCGTCATGTACCGCTCGACGGTCGTCTCCGCCTTCGGCTGGCTCTTCGCGACGATGTCGACGAAGTCGGTCGTGGTGAGGATGCCGACTAGGGCGCCGTCGTCGTCGACGACCAGCGCCGAGCTGATGTCGTTGTCGAGCAGCACGGCGGCCGCGTCCTCGACCAGCGTGTCCGGCGTTACCGTGTGGAGCTCGCTCGTCATCAACCGCGCGACGAACACGTCTTCGATGTCGTCCATACGTGTGAGTCCGTCGCTCGGGGTATAAGGATTCCCACAACGATCGTCCGCGACGGCTACAGGAACCGCGAGAGCCCCGACTGTCTGCGCGGCCCGTCGCCCCCGGGGTCGGCCGCCCACGCGGTCCGTTCGTCGCGGAGCCCGTCGCGGTCGACCGCCGGCGGGTCGGCGGGGTCGTACGCGTCACAGCCCGCGCCGCAGTCGCGACCCGGGTCCACCACTCGGTCGAACCGCTCGCAGTACGGGCGGCCGTCGGCGGTCCCCGTCGCGTGCGCGCATCCCGGGGGCGCCGGACGCCACCCCTTTCCGTACGCGCGCTCCGCGATCCGGCGCCGCTTGCGGGCCAACGCGTCCGGGCCGGCGAGCGCCACGTCGGTCCGGAGCGACCGCTCGTCGCGGATCTCGACGCCGGGCGCATCGGGGTCGAGGGGGGACGGCTCGCGGACCACCTCGCGCTCGCCCGTCTCCGGGTCGAACCGCCAGACGCCGACCGGGTCGGGGATCCGGTTCAAGTGCGCGCGGGTGACGTACGAGGCGGTGGCGAGAATCGCCTCGTCGAACAGGCCGAGCGCGACGTCGTACCGCAGTTGGGCCGCCAGATCACCCGGCGTCCCGAGGTCGGGCTTGTTCTCGATCGCGGTCAGGGAGCCGATCCAGTTGTCGGGGTATCTGGCGGTCGCGCGCACGACCGGGCGCCCGTCGCGGCGCTCGCGTTCGAGGTAGCCGACCTCGGCCGCGCGTTCGACGACCGCCGCCGCCCGGTCCGGCGGGAGGTCGAACGCCTCGGTCACGGGGACCGCCTCCCCGGGCCCGACCGCCGCCTCGATCGCGGGGTCCGGGATCCGCTCGGGCGCGATCGCCGCCCGCCGATCGAACTCCGGTCCGGGTTCCAGCACGCAGACGTCGACGATCCGGCCGCCGGGGTTCGTGACCCCCGCGCCGAGCTGGCGGGCGACGACCCGGTCTGTCGATTCGAGCGCGGCGCACAGGGCCAGCTCGAACCGGAACTCCATGAAAGAGGTGAGGGGCGCCGGCGAGTAAAGCGCGTCGGCGCGGGCAGGGTTCGACCACGGCGAGCGGCAGGGGAGACGGGACCGCAACGGGAAGGCGGGACCGCGACGGGAGCGGCGGGGAAACGGGACCGCGCCGCCGCGGTCGAAACCGGTATTCCCGGCCGGCGCCAACGTCGACCATGCGCCGGGTCACCCGGAACCTCCTCGTCGCCATTGCGCTGGTCATCGTCGCCCTGCTCGCGTTGGGGGCCCTGCCGAGCTACCTCGGCAGCGGCGATCCCTACTACCTGACCGCCGAGCCGATCGAGACCGACGGGCCGGCCGTGGACGCGAACAACGTCTCGGAGCGCCGGTGGCCGTTCCTGACGAGCGCGCTCGCGAGCGACGACGGTCGCTCCGACCCGTACCGGGCCGACGCGTACGGGATCAAGAAGTGGTTCACCCACACGCCGTTCGACGAGGTGGACGCGCTCGCGCGACAGACCCCAGAGGCCGCGACCGGCGACGCGGTCCGCGTGCGGTACGAGGGGACGGTTTATCGCGTGGAGGTGGTTCGCCCGTGAGCGACGACGGTGAGCGCGCGAGCGACGAGGGCGACGCGCCCCGCCGCAACGACTCGGGCCGCGACGACGCGCCCGCCGCCGACCTCCGCGACCTCCCGGCCTTTTCCGACGGTCGCAACCACTCGCTGCCGGGCGAGCCGGAGTGGCCGGTACGGGAGGTCGCCGTCGAGTACGACCCCGGCTGGTTCGTCGGGGGGTACGACCGCGTCGAGCAGCCGGACGGCTCGGAGAAGAAGTACTACTGGGCGGAGCTGTCGCCGGCGACGGTCGTGATCGCGGTCGCCGACGGCGACGTGCTGTTCGTCGAGCAGTACCGCCCGACCGTGCGGAACACCCAGCTGGAGCTGCCCGCCGGGATCGTCGAGCGCGGCGAGTCGTACACCGCGGCCGGGGCGCGCGAGCTCGCCGAGGAGACCGGCTTCGCGCCCTCGTCGACGTCGCTGTTACAGGAGGTGTGGTGCTCGACGGGCGTGCTCCGGCACACGCGCGGGTACGTGTTCGCCGAGGGGCTGGAGCCGGTCGACGTCGACCACGACAGCAACGAGTTCCTCTCGCCGCGCGCGGTCCCGATCGAGGAGGCGCTGGAGGTCGCACGCGACCCGCCGACGAACGACGCGACGCTGGAGGGGCTGCTGCTCGCCGAGCGGGAGGGACTGCTGTAGGGGGAGACCGAATTTCGACGACGACGAGGGAGCGTGCGGCCCCGGAGCGAAGGCGACGAAACCCGACGAACGTCCAGTTCACGGGCGAGAAGCGGGGATATTAGTCGTCTCGGCCCCTGTCTATTACCATGAGTCAGACCTCGAAGCAGTCGGTGTTGCTGTCGGACGACCCGCCGCTCGACCTCCGTCTCTCGGAGTCGGAGCTGGAGGCGACCCGCGAGCGCGTCGTCGCGTTCATCGGGGACGTCGTCGACGACGCGGGCGCGGAGGGCGCCGTCCTCGGCCTCTCGGGCGGAGTCGATTCGACGCTGACCGCCTACCTCGCCGTCGAGGCCCTCGGCGAGGACGGGCTCCACGGGATCACGATGCCCTCGGCGGTGAACGACCCGGACGTGATGACCGACGCCGAGCGCGTCGCCCACGAGCTCGGGATCGAGTACGACGTGGTCGAGATCCAGCCGATCGCGGAGTCTTTCTTCGACGCATTCCCGGAGGCCGCGGCCGATCAGACGGCGGCCGGGAACGTGTACGTCCGGACCCGCGCGGTCCTCAATTACCTCGTCGCCAACGCGGAGAACCGGGTCGTGCTCGGGACGGGGAACCGCGCGGAGGCGATGACCGGCTACTACACGAAGTACGGCGACCAGGCGGTCGACTGCAACCCGATCGGGAACCTCTACAAACAGCAGGTCCGGCAGCTGGCCGCGCACGTCGGCGTCCCGCGCGAGCTCGTGATGCAGGAGCCGACCGCGGGGATGTGGGAGGGCCAGACCGACGCGGAGGAGATTGGCCTCGACTACGACACCGTCGACGCGATCCTCGCCGTCCACGTCGACGGCGGGCTCTCCCGGGCGGCGACGGTCCGCGAGCTCGACGTGCCCGCCGAGGCCGTCGACCGCGTCGTCGAGCTCCACGATCGCAGCGCTCACAAGCGGTCGATGCCGCCGGCTCCGGAGCGGTAAGCGGCGTCAGCGGGGACGGCGAGGGCCGGAGCGGAGAGCGGGCCGAAGCGGAGAGCGGGCCGAAGCGGAGGGAGTCGGAACGGAGAGCGGGCCGAAGCGGAGAGCGGGCCGAAGCGGAGAGCGGGCCGTTCAGGCGTCGTGCGCCCGTTGTTTCGTGACCTCCGCGATACCGGCGTTGGCCGAGCAGTTCGGGCACGCGTGGATCCGGCCGCGCGCGTCCGAAAACACGCGGGCGAACCGGTCGGAGACGTGCGCGTCGCAGTGTTCACACGTGGGCATGGCAGGGGCTCCCCTCGTGCGAGGTGGCGTCGTGTATCATGGTGTTCTGTGCGTGTGAGAGTTGGTCACGAACACCTAAGTGGGCTTTCCGAACTCCGGCCCAAATTACGCCCAAAACGCCGGCCGCCGGGGGACGGGGGGCGGTCAGAACGCTCGCAGGTCTTCGAGCACGGCTAGCGCGGAGCCGTCGTCAACGGCCCCGCGGGCGGCGTCGAGTCCCTCCTCGATCGAGTCGGCGTCCTCGCGGGCGTAGATCCGGAGCGCGGCGTTGACCGCGACCGCGTCGGCGAAGGCGTCGTCGCGCTCGCCGGACAGCACCTCCTCCGTGATCCGCGCGGAGTCGACGGCGACGTCGTCGACCGCGAGGTCCGCCTCTTCGAGGTCCATCCCGTACTCGGCGGTCTCGATCTCGAAGTCGTCGAACGACGCGCCCTCGCTGCCGGCCGCGTCGCCGTCGTCCGCGCTCGCTCCCTCGCCGTCGCTCGCGGGGGCCGCGTCCCACTCGGCGACCTTGGTGTAGCCGGGCCGCACGTCGTCGTACCCCTCCATGCCCTGGAACATCAGGACGCGGTCGAGGTCGTGGAACTCGCTCTCGACGAACGTGTCGACCACCTTCTTCGCGAACGCGAGGTGGTAGAAGGAGCCGAGGTGGACGGACGCGCCGGCGGGGTTCGCCAGCGTCTCGATCGTGTTGACGAACGTGCGGACCCCCATCATGTCCCGGCGGTCGAACAGGTCGTCGATCGCGGGGTTGAACGCGGGCTGGTAGTAGAAGCCGAAGCCGGTCTCGTCGACCATGTCGGCCGAGTCCGCGGGGGTCAACTCGGTGTGGACGCCGAGCTCTTCCAAGACGTGCTTGTAGGCGTCCTGCTTCTGCGTGGGGACGCGGTCGCCCGAGTGGACGACGACGGGGGTGCCCGCGGCGGCCGCGACCGCCCCGGCCGCGACGCCGAGGATCGCGGAGCGCCCCTTGCCGTCGTAGTTGGCGCCGCAGTCGACGGGGTCGGCGTCGGGTTCGGCGTACTCGACGCGCTCGCACATCACGTCGACGTACGCGCCAAGTTCCTCGGGCGTGTTCCGCTTCCAGCGGTTCGCGAGCCAGAACGCCCCGAGCGTCGTCGGGTCGGGCTCGTCCGCGAGGATGCGTTCGAACGCCTCGGTCGCCTGTGCGCGCGTCAGGTCGTCGGCCGACTTGTGGCCGGAGCCGCAGACCTCGGTCATCAGCCGCTTGAGGGGCCAGTCGCCGAACTCCTGAGTCGCCTGAGCCATACGCGTCGTTCGGGTCCTCGGACGAAAAGTCCCTCGCTCGGCTCCCGTGCGGTGGGAACCGACCGGCCGAGATCGAACCCGGCGAGAGCGGCCCCGTCAAGTGCAGGCCCGGCGAGAGCGGACCCGGCGGGTGCAGGCCCGGCGAGTGCGCGCGAGCGACGAGCCCACCGACGCGACCGTCTCTCTCCGGTTCCGTGGTACTGAATCACACACACTAAACCACCAATCGTTGTGTTTTATCTTCTTACACTGTACATTCTAAGTACTCTATCGTCACTAGAGTTTGTAACACACCAAGATAAGCGTTAGAGTTATATGTATGTCCATCCAGTAAAGAATTGTTCCCGATGACGTCCAAATCCGTGGCCACCGCACTCACGCTGTATCGCGCCCGCACTCTGACGCTCGAACAGGCCGCCACCGTCGGCGGCTGCTCGGCGGCGGAGTTGGAGGAGAGCGCCCGGGCGTTCGCGCCGGCGCCCGGGGCGGCCCCCGCTGACGACTGACTCCTCCGCGACGACCGACGGTTCCCGGAACCGCTGACCACCTCCGAAACCGGTAGGTACGCGCGGTCCCAACGGAACGCAATGAGTTTGGACGCCGATTGGCGGGCCGACATCGACTCGGTCGACGCCGTGCTCATCGACGAGTTCCAGAGCGACTTCCCCGTCGAGTCGCGCCCGTTCGAGCGGGTCGCCGGCGAGATCGCGGCCGAGACGGGCGTCGACGTCGACGCCGCGGCGGTGCTCGACCGCGTCCGCGACCTCCGCGAGCGGGGGGTGTTCCGGCGGTTCGGCGCGGTGCTCAATCCGCCCGTCATCGGCTCGTCGACGCTGGCGGCGGTGCGGGCGCCCGACGAGCGGTTCGACGAGATCGCCGACGTGATCAACGGCTACCGGCAGGTGAACCACAACTATCGTCGCGACCACGAGTGGAACCAGTGGTTCGTCGTCACCGCGGGCTCCCGCGAGACGCGCGACGCGATCCTCGCGGAGATCGAGGATCGGACCGGCTGCGAGGTGCTGGCCCTCCCGATGCTGACAGACTACTACATCGACCTGGAGTTCCCCGTGGTGAACGGGGACCGGTTCGCGCGCGAGTCGCTCGACCACACGGCGGTCTCCGCCACCCGCATCTCGGAGGACGCCCGGGGCGACCTGACCGCGTTGGAGGCCGATCTCCTCCTGGCGATCCAAGACGGCTTCCCGCTGTCGGCGACCCCCTACGCCGACGTGGCGGCCGAGATCGACGCCCCCCTCGACGACGTCCTCGCGGCGGTCGATCGCCTCCTCGCGGACGGCTGTATCAAGCGGATCGGCTGCGTCGTCAACCACGTCGTCACCGGGTTCACGAACAACTGCATGGTCGTCTGGGACGTGCCCGACGACGAGCTCGACGAGCGCGGCGAGGCGGTCGGGAGCCTCCCGTACGTCACGCTCTGTTACCACCGCCCGCGCCGGCCCGAACAGGAGTGGGAGTACAACCTGTTCACGATGATCCACGGGCGCGAGGCCGAGGCGGTCGACGCGAAGATCGACGAGCTGGCGGCCGAGCACCTCCCGTTCGACCACGAGCGGCTCTACTCCACGGAGACGCTGAAACAGACCGGCGCGCAGTACGAGGACCTCGTCGCCGACGAAGAGGAGTGAGGAAGGGGTCTATCGGGGTTCAGTCGGTTCAGTCGTCGCCGAGCGACGGCGACGAGCCGTCCGCGTCGGTGCCGGGCGCGTCGCGGCCGCGGCCGCGGACGCCGGCGTCGAGCCCGCTCCCCGCACCGAGCCGATCGAGCGCGTCCGCGCCGGCGACCGCGACGACGACGAAGCCGACCTTCGAGACGACGTCGAGGTAGACGAACACGAGCATCTCCGTGGAGCCCGTCAGGAGCCCGAGCCCGGTGGGCGCGAGCACCCACACGACGGGGTACAGCGTCCAGAGGACGACCGTGATGTTCCGGAGCGTCCCGAAGACGGCGCGGACGCGGTCCCCCTCGGCCGACGCCGAGCGCGGGAGCGCGGCGAGCAGGCCGTAAACGAGCGCGGCGTACGCCGCCGCGGCGACGCCGAACAGGGCCCACGAGAGCGTGCCGGCGGTGACGACCGCGGCGGTCCCGCCGGCGATGATCACCACGTCGACCGCGATCAGCCCGGCGAGCAGCCGGCGCGACGGCCGCGCGAGCAGCCCGAGGTACAGGATCAGCAGCGGCGTCGTTATCAGCCAGTCGACGTAGCGGGCGACCTCGAGGTCGCCGCCGGGCGTCGACAGCACGCCGAAGCCGAGCGCCATCGCGAGGTACGCGAGCGCCGCGACCCCGGTGACGCCGGTGAGAGTGGCGTAGTACCGCGCGTGCGACTCGCCGGTCTCGGACGACCCCGTGAGCCACGCCCACAGCGGCGGGACCGTGCCCGCGCCCATCGCGAGGACGCCGAGCCACGCCCATATCGTCGTGTCGGCGATCATCTCGGGTCACCTCCCTCCCCGGCGGCGCCGTCGTCGGGCGCGCCGGACGAGAAGTCGAAGGCGGAGTCGTCTCCCCCGCCGTCGGTTCCGGGGTCGCCGCCGCCCGCCGTCCCGCCGTCGGAGACCGCCGTCGCCGTCGCGGGCTCCGGGCCCCCTCCGAGCGCGTCGTCGGCCGCGAACTCGAAGCCGCCGACGGCGTCGCGCAGGCTGCGGGCCCGGTCGGAGAGCGACTCGGCGGCGGTCTCGACCGCCCCGAGGGTCCGCTCCTGCTCGTCGACCGCGCCGGTGACGTCGCCGGCCGCGCCGGCGGTCTGCGCGCTGATCGCGGAGACGTCCTCGACGTGGCCGACGACCGCGTCCACGGAGTCGGCCTGCGTCTCCGTGGCGCGGGTGATCTCGGTCATGCTGGTGTCGGTGCGCTCGGAGGCCTCCGCGAGCCGTTCGAGCGCGTCGATCGACGTCTCGACGGTCTCGACGCCGGCGGAGATCCGCTCTTCGGTGCGCTCCATCGCGTTCGCGCCCGTCTCCGCGCGCTCCTGTACGGAGTGGATCCGCGCTTCGATCTCGCTCGCGGACTCCTGCGTCTCCTCGGCGAGCGCCTTCACCTCCTCGGCGACGACCGCGAAGCCGGCGCCCTCCGCGCCGGACCGGGCCGCCTCGATCGACGCGTTGAGCGCGAGCAGGTTCGTCTGCTCGGCGATCTCCGAGATGGTGTCGACGACCTCGCCGATCTCCTCGACCTCCGCGGCGAGCGCCTCGACCTCGGCGGTCGTCTCCGCGGTCGTCTCCTCGACCGCGTCCATCTCCGCGAGCGCCTCCTCCGCGGCCTCCCGTCCCTCCTCGCCGACCGCCGCGGCGTGCTCCGCGGTCTCGGCCACGTCGGTGACGGTGGAGGCGACCTCCTCGGCCGACGACGCGAGGTTCTCCGCCTCGTCGGTCGCCGCCTGGAGGTCGTCGCGCTGGGTGCGCGCCCCCTCGGCGATCTCCCCGACCGCCTCGCTCACGGTCCCGGTCGTCGCCCGCAGGCTCTCCGTGCGGTCGTCGACGGTGCCGGCGACGTCGGCGGTGTCCTCGGCGACCGTCGCGACCGACGCCACCGTCCCCTCCAGCTCGTCGGCCATCTCGTTGAAGGCGGCGCCGACCCGAGCCATCGCCTCGTTGTCGCTCTCGGTGTCGACGCGCTGGGTCAGGTCGCCGTCGGCGAGCGCCCGCATGGCCGACTCGTACTCGGTCGCCTTGCGCTCGACCGTCTCGGCTCGCTGCGTCGCCTCCCGGCGGGCCTCCTCGGCCTCCCGGCGGGCGGTCTCCGCGTCGTCGATCTCGGCGCGGAGCGAGCCGCGCATGGCGTCGAACGCCTCGAACAGCCGACCGATCTCGTCGGTCCGGCCGGTCTCGAGCGTCACGTCGAGGTCGCCCTCGGCCATCCGCTCCGCCTTCGTCGTGAGCTGGCGCAGCGAGATGACCGTGTTCGACCCGACCGTGACGCCGATGAGCGCGAGCCCGATCACCGTCAGCAGCGTCATCCCGATGAGGCCGGAGCGGATCTCCGCGCCGACCGCGCCGATTCCCTCCGTCCGGAGGTAGACGACGGCCCCGTACGTGACTGAGATCCCCGTGACGCCGATCAGCGACAGCGCGAGCTTCGCGCCGTAGCTCGACCGGACGCCGGAGAACGGTCCCTCTTGCATGATGTATCGATCCACAGGGAAAGCATCAGGATAATAACTTGGGCAAAAATATCAATCATGAGAACCCTGCGGCGCGAAGTCGGTCGGAGACCCCGTCGACCGACGGGCGGCCCGACGCCGACCCGAGATCGAGGGGAACGAGGTGGACCGGTACGTTCACAGGGATTGCGCCCCCCGGGCAGGTATGTCCGACGCGTTCGATCGGCTCGGGTACGGGACGTACAAGCTGGCGGACGGCGAGGAGTGCGTCGCCGGGGTCGCCCACGCGGTCGAGACGGGGTACCGCCACGTCGACACCGCGCAGGGGTACGACAACGAGGCGTCGGTGTCGGCGGGGATCGACCGCACCGACGTCGATCGCGACGACCTGTTCGTCGCGACGAAGCTCTCGACGGACAACCTCTCGTACGACGACGCCACCGCGACCGCGCGGGTGAGCCGGGACCGGCTCGGCGTCGACTCGATCGACCTCCTGTACGTCCACTGGCCGATCAACACATACGACCCCGACGAGACGCTGCCCGCCCTCGACGACCTCGTCGACGAGGGCGTCGCCGACCGGATCGGGCTCTCGAACTTCCGTCCCGACCAGCTCGAGGCGGCTATCGACCGGCTCGACCACGACGTGTTCGCCCATCAGGTCGAGTGCCACCCCCTGCTCCGCCAGCCGGAGCTTCGCGAGCTCGCGGTCGAGCACGGCCACTGGCTCGTCGCGTACTCGCCGATCGCGCGCAACCGAGTCGCCGACGTGGACGTCCTGCGAGATATCGCCGCGAAGCACGACGCGAGCCCGGCGCAGGTGAGCCTCGCCTGGCTGCTCTCGAAAGAGCGGGTCGCGCCGATCCCGAAGGCCGCGAGCGCCGATCACGTCGAGGCGAACTGGGCGGCGCGCGACCTCGACCTCGATCCCGTGGACGTCGAGCGGATCGACGCTCTCGACCGCGAGGATCGAGTCGTCGACTTCGACGAGGCGCCGTGGAATCACGGGTGACGGGAGGACCTCCCGGCCGGTTCGGTATATAGCCGTCCGGAGCCGATCCCACCGCTACGACCCTCTCATAGTCGGTTTTACGTCGGTTCCGGCCGACGCCAACACCGTGACCGACCCCGAGACCGATCCCGCCGGTCGGCCGGCGCTGCTCGCCGCGACGCCGAGCGCGGAGTGGGTCGCCGGATGGCTCCGCGCGCTCGCCCTGCTCGCCGGCGCGACGGCGCTGTTGCTCGCGCTGATCGCGTTCGAGCTCCTCGTTCGGCTCTGAGCGGGGCGCGGCGGTCGCGGCGGAATCGCCGCAGCGACGTCGCCGAGCCCCCGCCGTCGCCCGAGGCGGAACTGAACGCCGCGTCGCACCGAACCGCGACCCTGACGTCCCGTCCGTCGCGATTTCACTTCCGCTTTCGGGCGCGTTTTTAAAAGGCGTCGGGACGACGTGACGGATATGGCCCAGTCCACGTTCGACGACGACGACCTGTTCGGGGAGGCGGCCGCGGAGACGCGCGCGGAGGTCGAAGAACACCTCGCGGCCGCTCGGGCGGAGCTCCCCGACGCGGACGACGTGTGGGAGACGGACGCGGACAACGTGCTCGGCACCCTCAACGGGCTCAAATCCGCCCTAGACGTCGGCGACGCGATCGGCTCCGTCCGGTCGGCGAAGAAGGCGTACGTGCTCGGGGAGCGCGCCGACGCCTTCGAGGACGCCGACGATCTGAAAGCCGAGATCGAGGAGCTGGAGTCGCTCGTCGGCGACATCGAGAGCGCCGCCGAGGAGGTCGCCTCGCTCACCGGCACCGTCCCCGCGATCCGCGGGGCCCTGCAGGACGCGGCGGAGGCCGCCGAGGAAGGCGACGAGTAGGGTCCCCCGTTTTCACTCGGACTCCCGCTCGACGACCGCCGCCGCGAGCGACGCGAGCGCGTCGCTCGCGAGGCTCAGGAGCTCCTCGCCGCGCTCGGCGTCGCCGGCGGTCGGGTCGCCGACGATGCCGTTCTCGGTGAATTCGTCGGAGTCGTGCGCGAGGTTCACGCCCGAGACCCACTCGCCCCAGCGGTCGGCGGCGCCCTCGCCCGCGGCCGCGACGCGGTCCTCGCGGACGAGGTCGGGGTTCGTCGCGCGCAGCAGCGCCGTCTCCAGCGGGCCGGCGTGGCCCATGTCGGCCCCGTGCTCGTCGACCGCCTCGAACCACGTGAACGCGACGGCGTAGCCGTCGTGGGCGTCGTCCCGGGAGAATCGCCGGGCGACCTCCGCGAGCGCCGCCACGTTGCCGCCGTGGCCGTTGACGAACACGATCCGGTCGATCCCGTGGTGCGGCAGCGATTCGGCCGCCTCGCGGACGTACGCGCGGAAGGCGTCCGGCGAGACCCACATCGTCCCGTCGAAGGCGCGGTGCTCCTCGGCGACGCCGACGGGGATCGGCGGGGCGACCGCGACCTCGCCGGCGGTATCGCCGGGCCCCTCCGTCGCGTCTCCGTCCGCCGATTCGCCTTCCGTCTCCTCGTACGCCGCCGCCCCGGCCTCCGCGACCGCGACGGCGTCGAGCGTGTCGGTCCCGAGGGGCGCGTGGGGGCCGTGCTGTTCGGTGCTGCCGACGGGGACGAACGCGACGTCGACGTCGGCGTCGCGCACGTCGGTCCAGGTGGCGTCCGTGAGTCGCATGCGGTCCCTTCGACGGGACGCGCCGTATAGCCGACGGTCGGACGAGGGGATCGACCGCGAACGGACCGCGAGTCGCCCCGGGAGTTATTCCGATCCGCGATGACAGTCACCTCATGAGTAATGAGAACGAAGACCGCGGTCGAACGGCGGGGGTGACGTTCGGACCGCTGAAGCGGGCGCTTCGCGAGCACGCCTATCCGGTGTCGGTCGCGGAGTTGATCGAGCAGTACGGCGGCTTCGAGCTGGAGACCGGGAGCGGGGGCGAGCGGCTCGAAACCACGCTGGAGCGGTGCGAGCGGACGCGGTTCCACGAGCCGCGCGAGGTGCGCGACGCGATCCTCGACGCGCTGGGCGAGGAGCCGAGAGGGGAGGCACCGACCGCGGGAGAGCGCGGGGAGGAGAGCGAGGCCGACGGCGCCGACGACTGGAGTCAGCTGTCGACGTGAGCGGCCCGAGGGGAGGCGTCGGGGCGCTTCGGCCCGTCCCGTCCCGCCTCAGTCGTCGTCGGTCTCCGCGTCCTCGATCAGGCGCGCGGTGCGCTTCTGCGCGCGGTCGATGAACTCCTGCGGGAGCTCGTCGATCTCGCCGGCCTGCACGCCCCAGAGGTGGGCGTACAGCCCCCCGTTGTCGAGCAGCTCCCCGTGGGTCCCGCGCTCGACGACCTCGCCGCCCTCCAACACGAGGATGGTGTCGGCGTCCTTGATCGTGGAGAGCCGGTGCGCGATGGCGAACGTCGTCCGATCGGCCGTAAGCCGGTCGAGCGAGCGCTGGATCAGCATCTCCGTCTCGGTGTCGACGTCCGAGGTCGCCTCGTCGAGGACGAGGATGTCGGGGTCCTTGAGGACCGCCCGCGCGATGGTGACGCGCTGGCGCTGCCCGCCGGAGAGCTTCACGCCGCGCTCGCCGACCATCGTGTCGTAGCCGTCCGGGAGGTTCTCGATGAACTCGTGGGCCTCCGCGGCCTTCGCGGCCTCGCGGACCTCCTCGTCGGTCGCCTCGAACGTGCCGTACGTGATGTTCTCGCGGACGGTCCCGTAGAACAGGTACGACGACTGGCCGACGTAGCCGATCGACCGGCGGAGCGACTTGAGCGTCACGTCGCGGACGTTCTGCCCGTCGATCCGGATGGCGCCGTCGTCGACGTCGTACATCCGGAGCAGGAGCTTGAGCACCGTGGACTTGCCGGCGCCGGTCGGGCCCACCAAGGCGAGCGTCTCGCCGCCCTCGACTTCGAAGTCGACGTCGGAGACGATGGTCTCCTCGTCGTAGCCGAAGCTCACGTCGTCGTAGACCACGTCGCCGTCGTCGACGACCAGCTCCTCGGCGTCCGGGTCCTCGGCGAGCCGCGAGGGCTCGTCCATCAGACCGAAGATCCGCGCGGAGGAGGCGCGGGCGCGCTGGTACATGTTGATGATCTGCCCGAACTGCGCCATCGGCCAGATGAACCGCTGGGTGTAGAGGATGAAGACGACGAACATCCCCTCGGAGAGCTCGCCGGAGAACGGGCCGGGCGGACCCTGGAACACCCACAGTCCGCCGATGATGAACGTGATCACGAAGCCGATCCCGGCGAGCACGCGGAGCGCCGGGAAGAACTTGATCCGGGTCGTGATCGCGTCCCAGTTGGCGCCGAAGTAGTCCATCGAGACATCGTCGACGCGGTCGGACTCGTACGGCTCGGTGTTCGACGACTTGATCACCTGAATACCGCCGAGGTTGTTCTCCAGCCGGGAGTTCATCTTACCGACCGTCGACCGCACCTCGGCGTACTTCGGCTGGATGGTCTTGATGAACAGGTAGGTGAACCCGGCGATGATCGGGACCGGAAGCAGCGCGACCAAGGCGAGCTGCCAGTTGATCCAGAACAGCAGGACACCGATCCCGACCACCATCACGGACAGGCGGAACACGGAGTTCATCCCGTCGTTGAGGAACCGCTCCAGCCGGTTCACGTCGTTCGAGAGGATGGACATCATCTCCCCGGTCTGCTTGTCAGAGAAGAACTCCATGTTGAGCCGCTGCATCTTGTCGTAGGTGTCCGTCCGGACGTCGTGTTGGATGTTCTGCGCGAACGCGTTGAACCCCCAGTTCCGGATCCAGTGGAACCCCGCGCCGAAGAGGAACGCCCCGGCCAGCACCGCGATCGTGAACCAGAACTGCTCGGTCTGCGCGGTCGGGAGCCACGCGTCCGGTAGCAACACGAGCGGGATCTGCTCGTTGAACGGGGCCTCGCCGCGGAAGATCGCGTCGAGGGCGATACCGAGCATAAGCGGCGGGAGGAGGTCGAGGAGCCGCGCGAAGACGCTGGCGAGGACACCGACGGAGACCTGCGGGAGGTAGTCGCGACCGTACTCGAGGAACAGGCGTTTCATCGGGTTATCGATCTTGTCCCGTTGTTCCTCGAAGGGGTCGTCTTCTTCCCATTCGACGCTACTCATTACCGTTTCATATCGTATCGCGCCGCAAATAGGTTTCCTTCGAACCGAAATACATCGGCGGAAATCTCCGGTTTCGAAGGCCAACGACCGCGTTTCTGTCGTCGGCTACCCCTGCGAGCACGAGCGGCCCCTCACACCTGCCGGCGTTCGACGGACGGGTCGACGTCGGCGGCGGC